>CATZIM010000016.1 GCA_958420075.1 uncultured Clostridia bacterium
TCACTTCGGCACAGACGAAAATTGTACCAAGGAATCCAAGGGAACTTTGCGGAATGGGGGAATGAACCGCAGTGCCTGAGGTGCCGTTTTTGCCTGTGGCGGACGGTAGAGAGGCGGTACAGACGAGTGGCAGGTTCGTTGTATAATTATGAAACGAAAAAGAGATGAAAAGACGAGAAAAAGGAGGAATGAACCATGAAGAAGTTTCTTTCCATGGTGATGGCTGCGGCTATGGTCGTATCCCTGGTTCCCGCAACTGCATTTGCGGCTTCCGGCGACGTAAAAGCTACAGCTAAGATTGTGGGTTCCAAGAACTACACACAGGACGAGATCGAGTCCAGCAAAGTTAACAAAAAAGTTGAAGGTCCCGAAGCTCAGCTGACATTCACAACAGCTGATTATGCTTCCAATTCCGATACAGCAGTGAAATACACTCTGTCTCTGGATAACGCGGATTTCTACAAATCCGGCAGCGCAATCGCTGACAAAGGCAAACTGTCCATCACACTGAAAGGTGACAAAACAGTAACAAAACAGGCTGGTGAAAGCGACAAAGATGTTGAATTCACAGATGTTTATGACAACGGCAACAAAGTAAAAATCGCATCTGTAAAATTTACAGATAACGATGAAGTAGAAGTTGTAATCGACGGTAAAATGGATAGAGGCTCCGTTCTGGCCTTTGACCTGACTTCCGTAATGGACAAAACAACAAAAGGCAAACAGGCAAAAGTAACTGTTGAATCCGACGATATCACAATCTCCAACGGTTCCGACCTGACATACGCTTCCGTTGAAAGCAAAGGCATCAAAGCATCCGTAAAAGATACTGTTGATGTTGCTCCCGAAGAAATGGTTGAACTGAAAGAACTGAAGATCGAACCCGCTGTTGGCGACAACATTGGCGCGATCATCAAAACAGACGGCAAACTGAAACTGAAACTGAGCAGCGGTTTTGAATTTGCTGGCAAAAAGACAGATCTGAAATTCAGCGTAGGCAACCCTACTATCGACAGCTTCGAAGACGATGAAATCGTAATGAACATCGGTGATACAGTTCGTGCAGCTGACGTTCTGAAAATCACAGGTCTGAAAGTGGAAGCTACTTCCGCAAAAGCAGGCGCAGTTGCTACTCTGAAAGTTTACGCTGACGGCAACGACACAGTTTCCGTAGAAGTAGCAAAAGTAGTTGATTCCGCAGTAGTAATGTCCGTTGATAAAGACGCAGACGTACCCGTAATCTACAGCGGTGTTAACGTGAAAAACACAGGTATCACAAGCAGCAGCGATCACGAAGCTCTGGAAGTAACTGTGAAAGAAACATTCCCCGGCGCTTGGGACGATGCAAAAGATTTCACATTCAAACTGCCTCAGGGTGTTTACATCGCTGACGTACAGAGCATTTCTGCAGACAACATGCAGGTAGACAATGTTCAGACATGGTTTGAAGGCGCTTACGATAAAGGCGACTATGAAACACTGACATTCAAGAGAAGAACTTGGACTGAAACAGATCCTTCCAAGAAAGACAAAGCAGAACTGAAATTCACACTGGTTCTGGTTGCAGACCCTAACTTCGAAGGCGATGTTACTCTGACTCTGACAGGCGACGCTCTGAAAGAACAGAAAGTAACAGTTGCAAAATTCGTAAAACCTTTCACAGTAGAAGCAAAACAGAACGACATGCAGATCGACTACAGAAACACAAAAGTTCCTACAGATGTAGTCATCAAAGAAGCAGAAGCTGGTCTGTGGGATAAGAACGTAACATTCGCTCTGTCTCTGGATAAAATCAACTTCGACGACGATGCAAAAGTAACAGTTGACGATAAGAGCGGTCTGAAAGTAAAAGACGCAAAAACAACAAAAGGCGTTGTTACTTTCAAAGTAGACTCTAAGAGCGATGACAAACCCGCAGAAGTAACAGTATCCGGTCTGACACTGTTCATGGACAGAAACCTGCCTGCAGGTGCTTATGACCTGGATGTATTCTCTCCCGTAATGCTGGGCGCAGACAACGGCAGCAGAGAATCCGTTGCTGACAAAAAAGGCACAATCGAAGACAATGGTTTCCTGTCTCAGGATATCTTTGGTAAATCCACAAGCAAACGCGTGGTTGCTGACGTAAACGATGATTTCTACAGCACAACAGCAAAAGCTGGCTTCGTAAACATCATCACAGCTGGTCGTGAAGATACAGATTCCTTCACAACAAAAGTAGTAGTTCCCGTTGGCGAAAAATACATCGTTTCCGGCGAAAACAAAGTTGAAATCGATGTACCCGCTTACATCAACGCAAACGGCTACACAATGCTGCCTCTGAGAGCAGTAGCAGTTGCTCTGGGCATCAACACAAACAACGTTCTGTGGGATCAGAACACAAGAACAGCTACAATCATGTACGGTTCTAAGATCATCAACATGACATATGGTCAGAAAGTTGTATACGTAAACGGCGCTATGATCCCTGCAACAGCTTCTGTTGAAATCAAAGACAACAGAATGTTCCTGGGCATGAGAGATCTGGGCAACGCTCTGGGCGTAAAAGATATCACATGGGATCAGGCTACAAAAACAGCAACACTGAACGGCGGCAAATAATCATCCGTTGTATTCCAAACCCTTATGTATAGAAAAGAGGCTCCTGCGGGAGCCTTTTTTCCTTGTTGCAGCAGCTCCTATAAGTTAGGTAGAAATACGGTTGCTGTTTTATAAAAAAGCAAAGATAGCCAGAATTCTTGTGCACAAAGGATTCTGGCTGTTCTATTTTTACGGGGATTGATTTCTTACGAAGAAAATCATTCAGAAATCAGGGAAAATATACTGTTTTCTTAAGAGGAACTTGCCTGGAAGAGCGTTTTTTTGTTTTTCCCGAAGAAATATTTAAGAAATGTGAAAGTATCTGTTTTTTTTCTCGATAATATGGTATAATTGGTTTTACTATAAACATATCTTGGGATATTACCCACAGGAGGTTTGAGAGATGAAAAAATATTTTGCCAAAGGAAAAACCGTTGCGGCAACGGCAGTAGCTGCTCTGCTGGTATCTACTACAGCATTGGCGGCGGAAGAGCCCAAAGAATCTATCCCCGCTACGGAAATTTTGACAATAGAAGAAGCACAGGCATTGGAAGCCCAGAAGGAAAAAGAACTGACTTATGAAGAAGCGGTGGAACTGGCTACCAAAAACAGCTCTGACCTGCGTTCTGTAGCAGAAACAGCTGATTATCTGCAGGATCTGAAAGAAGACATCTGGGATATCACAGGTTCCTTCTCTGTACCGACCGTATCTTATCAGCAGTGGGTGGATGACGATATTTATGCCATCTATTCCTCCATTCAGAACATCAGCAGCAGTATGACCAAAAACCGCTACTCTGAAGAACTGACCAAGATTTCTTTGGAAGCAACTGTAAAGAATTATTATACTTCCATTTTCAGTGACCAGAGCTCTCTGGAACTGGCGAAAAAAGATATGGAAGTGAAAAAGACATTGTGGGAACAGGGCCAGCGGAAAAACCAGCTGGGGCTTCTCAGCGACTATGATCTGAACACTCTGCGTTCCGATTATGAACAGGCACAGTATAATGTGACAAAGCTGGAAATGGCCCTGGAACAGGAATATCTGTCTTTCTATAACTTCATCGGTGAGGATAGAGAAAAGGACTATACACTGGTCTATGACGTGGAATATACCCCTTATGAACTGCCTCAGCCTATGACACAGTATATCAACAGCAAAATGAATACAGACTATACCATCAAATTGCAGGAACAGGCTTTGGAAGACGCGGAATTCAATAAGAATTACATGTCCATGTCCTCCACAAACGCAACTTCCGCCAACAACAAACATTCCTATGAGGAAGCAAAACGAAGCCTGAAAACCGCCAAGGACAGCAAAGAACTTGCCATCCAGAATGCTTATAATTCCATTCTGTCTTTGGAAAGCCAGTATGATTCCGCACTGACCACACTGGAACAGGCAAAAGCGGCACAGCGAGCAGCAGAAGTAAATTATAAAGCAGGCAATACAACATCCATTACATTAGACCAGGCAGCCCTGGCAGTGGAACAGGCACAGAACGCTGTGACACAGCTGGAATATGCCCACGACATGCAGATTTATCAGTTTGAAAATACAGAACTGCTCTCCAGCGGCACAACAGGAAAAACTTCCGCATGAGCCAAAAATGAGAAAATGATAAGAGAATTATGAGAAAAAAGGACGTTTTTATGAGAAACGTCCTTTTTTTGTAATTTTTAGAAATCCCGGAAAATCAAGGTTTTCTCCACCAATGTTTCAGTAATTTTACATTGAAATTAGAGTTTGGCAAAGTCTATTGTCAATCTTTTTTTTTACGGATATAATAGCGTTGCAAAGTTCAAACGCACAAAACATGCAGAGAATATGCAGATTTTGCTTTGAAGAATATGGGAATAAAGATCATGGATTCTGTTTGGAATCATGGGGGACAGAAGAAGTGGTCTGGGGGATTTTTCAAGGTATGTATGTCTTTTGTGCGAAAAAATGCATCTTCGTTTTATAACTATGCAACGACATTTTTACAGAAGCAAAAGGAGGAACAGACATGAAGAGATTTATCTCATTAGCCATGGCCTCTGTGATGGCAGCTTCCCTGCTGCCTGCAACAGCATTTGCGGCCACTGGCGACGCGAAGGCTACTGCCAAGGTAGTCGGCAGCGAAAACTACACAGAACAGGAAATGGAAAGTACGGACGGTAAAATTGATCAATCCGATGCAGCAGAAGTACAGATGACATTTACCACAGCAGACTACGCAAGTACCAGTGTCCCTGACGCAGAAATTGAATTGACACTGGATAATGCGGAATTCATGGATGAAGATGGCAACGTTATCGATGAAGACAGCACCACATTGGAAAATTTGGATGAGCTGATTTATCTGAAAGATGACGATAACGTTCAGTATGCATTGGTATGGGATGACACAGACAGTGTTGCTTATTTTGAAAAAGGCGGCGACAGACTGGTTGACGCTGCCGGAACAGAAGTCCATATCACAGACCTGGATATCAGCGACACAGACAACCTGACATTCACATTGGTTGGTCAGATGGAACGTGGATATGTACTGTCCTACAACCTGACTTCCCAGCTGACAAAAACATCCAAAAACACACAGGCAACTGTAACAGTAGATTCCAGTGATATCACCATCACAAACGGCGATGATCTGGTATACGCATCCATCGAATCCAAAGGCATCGATGCTTCCGTAAAGAAACTGAAAGACGTTGCAGTGGAAGAAGTTGTAACCATTGAAGATCTGAAAATCGAACCTTCCGTAGGTGCGAACATGGCAGCAGTGGTTGATGAAGGCGACACAATCAAACTGAAACTGAACAGCGGTTTTGAATTTGCCAACAGCACAAGCAACGAAATCACCATTGAAGCAGACGGCACAGAAATCAATCCTGTTGTAGATTATGACGATGATGAAATCATCATCACTGTAGACAGCAACATTTCTGCTGACGTGGATGAACTGACAATCAGCGGCATCCAGGTAGAAGCAACTTCCGCAAAAGAAGGCGCTACAGCAACCATCAAGGTGTCTGCCTCTGGCAATGACAGCGTAAGCGTAGAAGTAGCAACAGTTGTTGACTACGCAGTATCCATGAGTGTTGACGAAGACGAAGACGTACCCGTAATCTACAGCGGCGTTGACGTTGACAACACAGGTATTACAGACGACAGTGACCACGAATCTCTGGAAGTAACCATCGAAGAAACATTCGCTGGTGCTTGGGACAACGCAAAGAAATTCACACTGACACTGCCTGAAGGCGTATATGCAACAGACGTAGAAGTAACAACAGACAATGGTCTGGAACTGGATGAAGAAGACTTCATCAATGCGTATGACGAAGGCGAATACGAATACTTCGAATTCGACAAACGTATCTTTGAAGAAAACGAATCCGATAACGATCCTTACGAACTGAACTTCACATTCACACTGGTAGCAGACCCCGGCTTTGAAGGCGATGTAGTACTGTCCCTCAGTGGCGATGCGCTGGATGAAGACCAGGAAGTTGTTATCGCAAAATTTGTAAAACCTTACACAGTATCTGCACAGCAGAATGACCTGAACATCGATTACAGAAACACAGAAATTCCTACAGATGTTATTATCACAGAAGCAGAAGCTGGTCTGTGGGAAAAAGGTTCTGAATTCGCTCTGACACTGGACAAAATCGAATTTGACGACGACGCATCCGTTACACCTGATGACGAAAGCGGCCTGTCTGTAAAGAACGTAAAAACAACAGATGGTGAAATCCGTTTCACAATCGACGAAGAAAGTGATGACGAACCTGCAACAGTAACAGTATCCGATCTGACACTGTATATGGACAGAAGCCTGCCTGCAGGTGCTTATGACCTGAACGCATACGCTCTGACAATGCTGGGCGTAGACAGTGCAGAAGAAGCAGAAAGCTTTGACGGTTCCGATTACGACGCAGACGACAAAGGCTACCTGCCTGAAACACTGCTGGCAGAATCTGGTACAGATGTATTCGTAGGCGATGAATCCGATGATATCGACTACACAGTAAAAACTGGTTTCGTTAACATCGTAACAGCTGGCAGCGACACAACAGGCTTCACAACAAAACTGACAGTTCCCATCGGCGAAAACTACCTGATCGCTGGTGAAACACAGGTAACACTGGATGCACCTGCATACATCAATGATGAAGGCTACACAATGCTGCCTGTAAGAGCAATCTCCACATCCCTGGGTATCGACAACAACAACGTACTGTGGGATCAGGCAACAAAAACAGTAACAATCCTGTACGGTGATCGTATCATCTCCATGACAGCAGGCGCTTCCGTAATGTATGTAAACGGCAGCTCCATCCCTACAAGCTCTTCCGTGGAAATCGTAAATGACAGAACATTCCTGCCTATGCGTGACCTGGCAACAGCTCTGGGCGTAACAGACCTGACATGGGATACAGATCCTACAACAGGCAAAACAACAACTGTTTACATGAACGCAAACAGATAAGACGAAACATACCTGATTTCTTTTCAAAATTTATCCAAACCGATGTTTTCTGGAGGACGTCCGAAAGGACGCCCTCCTTTTGTGGGCATCTTCATAAGAAAACAAAGAAAGCCAAAATCCTTTGTCATCATAAGGATTTTGGCTTTCTTGCTTTATGAAGATTTTATTTGTTGTGTTTTTTGAATGGGATATGGCTTTTTTGCGTCTTTTTGGAAAAAAGGTATAATCCGCCTGCCTTTCAGCAAGACTATAGGAAAAAGGCAGGTGAGCGGATTTTGGAAATCGGGAAAAATCTGGCAGCAAACCGGGCTGCCATGAAAGAATTGTTTGCCGACTGCGGAGATATTGTTTTCCGCGATTTTGCGGCAGCAGAAGGTCAGGGACAGCTGTTTCTGGTCTATGTGGATAATATGGTCAATACCACCGCTGTGGAAGATGCCATCATGACTAACATCATGAACCGCTGTCACGATACAGAAACGGAGGAACGGCTTTTGGGGCTTATGGAAAGCGTCATTGCCAACCGTGATGTGCAGCAGGTGGATACCATTGAAAAAGCCGCTGCCGGGGTGCTGGCAGGGGATACAGTGATTTTTATGGAGGGAAGCTCTTTTGCCTTGCAGGCGTCTACGAGAGGCTATCCCAACCGTGGCGTGGGACATACGGAAACAGAAGTGGTGGTACAGGGTCCCAAGGACGCTTTCACGGAACTTCTGGCATTCAATCTGGTGCTCATCCGCAGAAGGATACAGGATACCCGTCTGAAAGTGGTGCGTACCAAGGCTGGCAGCCGCACAAAGACCGATGTTGCCCTTATGTATTTTTCTGATCTGGTGCGACCGGAAATTCTGCGGCAGGCAAAACGCCAGCTGGAACGTCTGCGGACAGACAGTATTCTGGACTGCGGCTCTTTGGAACAGCTTTTGGAAAAACGGCAGTTCTCGCCCTTTCCCCAATTGCAGATGACAGAACGCCCAGACAAAGCGGCGGCGGCGCTTCTGGAGGGACGTGTGGTGCTGGTGGTGGATAATACGCCTTTTGTGATTTTGCTGCCGGTGACGCTGAATCTGTTTTTTCAGGCGGCAGAAGATTATTATGACCGCTGGGAGATCATGAGCCTCATCCGTTTCATGCGGTATGTGGCTGCTTTTGTAGCGGTGGCATTGCCGGGATTGTATCTGGCGCTGACGGTGTACCATCCGGAGCTTTTGCCCACGTCTTTGGCGCTGAAGATTGCCACCACCCGACAGAGCATTCCTTTTTCTGTGGCGGTGGAAGTCATTTCCATGGAATTGGCTTTTGAGCTGCTCCGGGAAGCAGGGGTACGTCTGCCATCACCCGTCAGTGCCACCATTGGTATTGTTGGAGGTATCATCATCGGTTCTGCGGCAGTGGATGCAGGTCTGGTGAGTCCGGCAGTAGTCATCATTTCCGCTTTGACGGGGATTTGTTCTTTTGTCATTCCCAATATTTCCGTGGTTTCCGGTCTGCGTCTGAGTAAATATCTGGTGATTTTCCTTTCTGCCACATTGGGGCTTTATGGCTTCTGGGCAGGCATTCTTTTGCTGGTGGTGCATCTGGCTGGGCTTTCTTCTTACGGGATTCCCTATCTCTATCCCTTCTGCTCCGCTTCCGTGAACCACTATCGTGATTTGGAGGACAGCTTGTTCCGCCTGCCTTTGCCCTGGCTGAAACGTCAGTCCATTTTCATGAAGAAAGGGGGGAAACGCTGATGTTTTCTGATAACCATAAAATTTCTCTGCGGCAGATGCAGGCGCTGTTCTGTTTTTATTTTCTGGGGACAGCGTCCCTGTTTTTGCCTGCGGAATTGGCAGAGGGAAGCGGCAGAGCCTGCTGGCTGGTGATGCTCATTGGCGGGCTGCTGGCGGCGTTTTTCTCTTTGGTATTGACTCTTTTGGGCAAAAAAGAACCTGCATGGACGGTGGTGGAATGGCTGCGCAATACTTTCGGCGGTGTGCTGGGCAGTGTGTTGGCGGTATTCATTGCCGGGAAAATTGCCGTGGATGCCATGCTGGAAGTCCGTATTTTTACGGAAATCCTCCGCAGTACCATGCTGCCCCATACGCCTCTGTGGCTGATGGTGGGTACGTTGTTAGCGTTGTCCGCCTTTGGTGTGGCAAGGGGTATTGAAGGACAGGCAAGGGGAGCGGAAATCCTGTTTTTCTTTGTATTTCCCCCTTTTGTGCTGCTGTTGTTTGCTGTGGCACTGACAGCTGGGGAAGCCTATTTCCTCCCTGTGGAACTGCCGAAGCTGGATGGACTGCGGCGAGGAGCAGCCTTCGTGCAGCCCTTGTTTCAGGCGATGATATTCCTGCTGTTTCTGCCGCCTTTTCTGGAAAAACTGGAAAAAGGACAGAAAAGCCTTTTTGGGGTCTGTCTGCTGACCACATTCCTCATGACGGCGGCCACATTCCTTTGCCTGACGGTTTACGGGGCAGAAGCTTTGTCCCATAAGATTTTCCCTACGGTACAGGTCATGGAACGTGTGCGGTTTTCCGGCATTTTTCTGGGCAGACAGGACATCCTCCTATTGTGGTTCTGGATGGTTTCCGCTTTTCTGTATGTGTCTGGAGCACTGTTTTTCGGCAGTGTCTGCTGTGTGCGCCTATGCCGTCAAAGTGGACAGGGACGGCGGTACTGGCTGCTGCTGTGGGTGCCATTGCTATTCATTGGTGCCATGGTGCCTCAGGACTTAGCGGCAGCCTATGATTTCCGCAACAAAATACAGCCTATCTTCAGCGCCCTCACAACGGCGCTCCTGCCTCTTTTGGTTTTAGGCGTAAGGTTAGTCAAAGAAAGGGGGAAACGCCGTGAAACAGCTTAAATTTGCCCTCATAGCCCTATTGCCGTTGTTTTTGACGGGATGTTGGGATGGCAGAGACCCGGAGGACAGGGCTTATGTCATCACCATGGGCATTGATAAAGGAGAGGAAGGGCTGCTGGTGACTTTTGCTCCTGCCAAGACTACCGAAGGAAATGCACAAAGCGTCTATCCTGTGACGGCGGATACCCTGACGGCTGCCGTGGCAGATGCGGACAGCCGCAGTTCCCGGGAGGTCTATCTGGGACAATTGCGGACGGTGGTATTCGGCAAAAGCCTGCTGGCGGACAAAGCCGCCTTTGAAGCGGTGCTGGAGGAATTGGAACGGGGCAATGCTCTTTCAGAAAAAGTCATGGTGCTGGGAACGGAAAATGCCGCAGATGCCTGTGTGGATGCCATTGCTCAGGCAGACAGCTCTACGGGATTGTTCCTTTGGGATTTTTATAAGAATACCGCCCAGGAGGTGGCTGTGACCCGCGGCATGGATTTGGATATGCTTCTAACAGAATTGGGCGAGCAGGGCGGCAGTACGGTACTGCCACGCATTGAACAAACGGAGGAAGGTCTTTCCCTAGGCGGCGGCATTGCTTTGGCGGATGGGGCTTACGCTTTTTCATTGCCTGCGGCGGAGGAACAGGCTCATCTGCTTTTGCTGGGGGAAGGCAGCGGCGCTGTCATTGAAGGCAACTGGAATGGAACTGTATTGCCTTTGGAAATCCGCAAGGACAAAGTTTCCTTTGATTTTGCCCAAACAGAGGAAGGGCTTTCCTGTCAGGTCAATGTGAAGGTTTCCGGCGCTCTCACAGGCAGCGGCGGACAATCTCTGCTGGACGGAAATACCAGACGAGAACTGGAAAATTTCTTCGGGGACATCATAAAAACAGATTTGGAAAATACAATAAAAAGAGCCCAGGAAACCACCGCCGGGGATGTGTTTGGTCTTTGGGCGGAATGTCAGCGGCAGGCGCCGGACTTGGCAAAGATAGGCGAAAACTGGCAGGATTTACAGGTTTTGGTGGATTGTGAAGTGAAATTGCAGGATACGGGACGCACACGCTAAAAAAGAAGGTATAAAATTCCAAAAACGGGGTCATACTCTCCCCATCAAAAGAGAAAAAGGGTGGGAGAGTATGAAAACATTGGTTTTGTGGGCTTTGCGCATGAAAGCCTTTTGGAAAAAAGAGTGGAAATATGGGGTGACAGCCTTTGCGGGGGGCGTTCTGGTCTGTGTCCTTTTGTCTGGCGTTTATGCGGCAAATATCCAGCGGGGCATTGCCGATGGTGTGGTGCGGTTTCATGTGCTGGCCAACAGCGATACCACAGCAGACCAGAACTTGAAGCTGGATGTACGGGACGCAGTTCTTGCTTCATTTGGAAAAAAGCTGGAAGGCTGTTCTTCCAAAGGGGAGAGCATGGCACTTTTGGCAGCATACAAAGAGGAAATCCGCCAGACAGCGGCAGCGGAAATCGCCAGACAGGGATATGATTATCCCGTTTCCGTATCTCTGGTGCGGGAGGATTTCCCCGAAAAGACTTATGGAAATCTGGTGTTCCCTGCTGGGATTTATGATGCGGTGCGCATTGAGATTGGCGAGGCCCAAGGGCATAACTGGTGGTGCGTGCTCTATCCCCAGATGTGCTATGTGGATGCTGCATGGGGAGAACCCACAGAAGAAGGGCGGGAAAGATTGCAGGAGAACCTGACACCAGAGGAATATGCTGTGGTTTCTGCGGCGGAGCAGACCAACAAGGCACCGAAAATCAAGCTGAAAATCGTGGAGATGTGGCAGGGGGACTAAACAAAAAGGGAAGGAGCGCAGGCAATGGGGCGAAAAGGCAGAAGAAAATGTGTTTTGGTATGTTTGCTGGCACTTCTAGTGTTGGCGTGGGGCATGGTGGAGAAGGCGAGTCAGCCGGAGGCAGTGGCTGTGACCCAATTGGTTTCCTGGGGTACCCGTGGGGATCTGGTGAAGCAGACCCAGGAGAAACTCCGCCAGCTGGGGTATTATCCCGATACGCCCGATGGCATTTACGGCACCAAGACATATGAGGCCATTCGCCAGTTTCAGGCGGATAACGGCTTGAAAGTGGACGGCATTGCCGGCAGCGATACCCTGTCCCGTCTGGGCATTTCCATTGGTACCGGCACCAGTGGCATCGGGGAAACGGGCACCAGCGATTATGATGAGGATTTGTATCTACTGGCGTCTATCATCCATGGGGAAGCCCGCGGGGAACCTTACGAAGGACAGGTGGCAGTGGGGGCGGTGGTACTGAACCGGGTGGCAAGTCCTGATTTTCCCAATACCATTGCGGAGGTCATCTACCAGCCTGGTGCTTTCGATGCGGTGGAGGATAAACAGTTTTATCTGACACCCAATGAAACGGCGCTGAACGCCGCCAGAGATGCCCTCAACGGCTGGGACCCTACCAATGGTGCCCTGTATTATTGGAATCCCGTCACAGCCACCAGCCGCTGGATTTGGAGCATTCCCATCACTACTACTATTGGCAGACATGTTTTCGGCGTAAAATAAAAAAGCACGGTATCTTCTTAGAGAAGTACCGTGTAAGGGGCATCCTCATAAAAAAACAAAAAAAGCTGAAATTCTTATAAAAAATTTCAGCTTTTTTATTTTTATAAAAGTTTTATCTGGTATGTTTTCTTATGAGGATTGCCGTCGCAATTCCCCTTAAGAAATCAGGAAAAAGAAAAACAATGTTTTCTTAATGGGAATCTGCTTTTATGTTTTCATGCTGTAAAGGCAAAGGTGGTCATCAGCAGCCAGCACAGGAAAATGTGCATGAGGGCTGTCAGACCGTATGCTACATAAAAAGAAATATGTTTTGTTTTGTGGTGTTGAGTAAACATGCCAACAAAGCCCCCGATGCTGCCGCCTAAAATGGCCATCAGGAACAATGTTTTCTCAGGCACCCGCCGTCTGCCGCGGATGGCACGTTTTTTATCCAGCGCCATGGCACAGAACAGCACGATATTGATGATGAGGTAATACCCTGTGATAATCCAGAAGGGTACGGGATGAAAGGTGAACTGCATGTTATCTCACCACGTTTCTCCAGTCCAGATCGCCTCTGTCCAGCGCCAGCAGCAGCACTTCCGCTGTTGCCAGATTGGTAGCAACGGGAATGTTGTGGGTGTCACACAGGCGGAACAGGTTGCTGTATTCTTCATAAGACTGGTGAGAAGCAGGGTCACGCAGGAAGATCATCATATCCAGATCGTTGTTGATGATCTGCGCGCCAAGCTGTTCAGAGCCCCCCAGCTGCCCAGCCAGATATTTATGCACATTCAAATTTGCGGCTTCACTTACCAAACGGCCTGTGGTAGCAGTAGCATAAAGTTCATGTTTGCACAGGATATGACGGTAAGCGATGCAAAGGTTTTCCATTAGTTTTTTCTTATTGTCGTCCGCAATTAATGCGATATTCATAATAAACCCCCCTCGAATAATGATCTGGTTTCTTTTTTTCGAATATTCAGTACCAGTCCAAGCGCCACCATGTTTGTCCACATGGAGCTGCCCCCATAGCTGACAAAGGGCAGGGACATGCCGGTATTAGGCACAATGCCTGTGGCAACGCCGGCGTTGACGAAGGTCTGGAAGGCAAACATGCCTGCCACACCCACCACAATGAGCTGGCTGAATGTATCTCTCGTAGATAATGCTATAATGATACAACGAAATACTACAAAGAGCAATAGCCCTAATGTAAATATACAACCCAAAAATCCAAATTCCTCCCCAATTACAGAAAAAATAAAATCATTATGTGGTTCGGGCAGATAACTGAGCTGGTTCAAAGTGCCTTGGAAGAGGCCTTTGCCGGTGAGCTGACCGGAGCCGATGGCATTGATGGATTTTTCTGTCTGGTAATAGAGGTCAGGGTTGGCTGTAGGGTCCACAAAGGACAGGATACGGTTGAACTGGTGAGGTTCAAAGATCTTATCCATAATCAGGGGATTTTCCCGGCTGACGTCAAAGAGGATAAAAGCAATGAGCGGCACAGCCACAATGGCTACATTCCGCACCCAGATGATGTCGATGCCTGCCACGAATACCAGAATACAGAAGATTGCCACCAGTACCAGACTGGCGGAAAGGGCAGGCTGCTTCAGTACCAGCAGGATGGGGATGCCGGCGATGACGCACAGCTTCAGGAAGAAATCCAGCCGGTTCATTTTTGACTGATGCAGGGAAATGAACTTAGCTAAGAAGAAAATCATCATGACTTTGGCAAACTCTGATGGCTGAATGGTCAAAGGCCCGATGGCGATCCAACGTGTCGCGCCGTTGGATTCGTTCCCCAGCACAAATACCGCCAGCAGCAGTACGATGTTGATGAAATAAATAGGGATATAATATTGTGAAAAATATTCGTAGTCTACATTGGCTGCCACCACCATCAGTCCAAGACCGATGATGAAAAAGACGATCTGTTTATAGACTTCGGAAGTTCCTTCTCCCAGATTGAAGTGCAGGGCGCTGGCGATGCAGATGATGCCGAAAACGGCAAGGATGCATACGGCGCCGATGAGATACCAATCCAGGTTTTGGAGCCATTTTTTGCTTTGCATAGGCTACCTCCAGAGGTTGGTTTTATAATACAGCAAAGCCGGTTGAAGCATGAGTCTGGCTCAGGTTCCCCGGCTTTGTTTTTTTGTGTTTGTTTCAATTAGTCCTGGTTGACTTTGCGCATGCTCTTAATGGGAATATTGGCATACAGTACAGGAACGGTACCGTTCTTGTCATCAGATTCGGTCTGGGTGATCTGGATATCCAGTTCTTCATCGTCGATTTCCATGTAGTTGGAGATGACTTTGATGATGTCTGTTTTCAGCATTTCCAGTACCTGAGAGGAGCAGTTGACGCGGTCGTGTACCAGCACCAGTTTCAGTCTGTCTTTTGCCACACTGCCGGAAGGCGGTGTGGATTTTTTCTTAAAAAAGCTAAAGAAATCCATCGTGACACTCCTTTCCAAACCTGGGGATTAACGGCGGAACAGCTTTTTCAGCTTATCCATAAATGTTTCCGGTTCTTCCTCGAAGGTCATCAGAGGTACATCTTCGCCCATGATGCGGCGTACGATGTTGCGGTAAGCCTGTCCTGCGCGGGATTCATCGCTGCTGACAGCGGGTTCCCCTTTGTTGGTTGCGATAACGATGGTTTCGTCATCGGGAACCACGCCCAGAATATCAACAGCAAGGATCTCTGTTACGTCTTCAATGTTCATCATTTCGCCGCGTTTTACCAGGTCGATACGCAGACGGTTTACGATGAGGGTAGGGTTGTTCAGACCGTTTGCTTCCAACAGACCAATGATACGGTCAGCGTCACGGACAGCGGATACTTCCGGTGTGGTGACTACAACAGCACGGTCAGCGCCGGCAATGGCGTTTTTGAACCCCTGTTCGATGCCGGCAGGGCAGTCGATGAGGATATAGTCAAATCCTTCTTCTTTCAGGTTTTCACACAGTTTCTGCATCTGTTCGGGAGAAACTGCATCTTTATCCCGTGTCTGCGCTGCAGGCAGCAGGAACAGACCTTCATAACGTTTATCTTTGATGAGCGCCTGTTTCAGACGGCAGTTGCCTTCTACCACATCTACCAGATCGTATACAATGCGGTTTTCCAGCCCCATGACAACGTCCAGATTACGCAGACCGATATCTGCGTCTA
>CATZIM010000017.1 GCA_958420075.1 uncultured Clostridia bacterium
GTACCGCACCAGACCATTCTGCCGCAGTACGCGAAGCTGATGGGACACTGCCGACTGGGTCATATCCAGCGCGTCTGCCAGTTCTCCCACATTCTGCTCCTGATCCATCAAAAGCCGCAGGATGCGGATACGGGTGGCATCGCCAAAGATTTTGAAAAATTCCGCCAGATCTTTGACAAAATCATTGTCCAGCTCCCGAATCATATCCACTTCTTCTCTATGCTGTTCCATGGAGCCTCTGCCTCCCTTCATTTGAATATCTGCTCATATATTAACATTTGGTTTCTCATTTGTCAACATCATTTTTATCCAAACCCATCAGTTCCACAAATCCCTGGAGGGCATGGGGCATGGCAACTTCTTTCAGCCGCACCATACCAATCTGACGTTTGGGCACCGGCGGCACCAAGGGAATTTCATAAAGTCCCCCTGACGCGAGGGCTTCTTCCGTAAATTCCCGAATGACAAAGGTCAGTCCCAGATTGATTTTCGCAAAGCTTACCAGCAAATCACTGCTGCCCAGTTCCAGAATGGGATTCAGTTCCACGCCGTTTTCTCTGGCGTATTTGTCCAGACAGCGGCGGGAATTGCTCAAGTCCTCCAATAACAACAGCGGATACTTAGGCAAACTGCGCACATCCATCCCAACCTGCGCCAAAGGGCGATATCGCTCGCCGCCAATCAGCACATCCTGAATGTCTATACAAGGGGTCACATCCAGATCCCCATCCCCTTCAATGGGCAGATTCACAAAACACACATCCACACTGCCGTTCCGCAGCAGGCGCAGAGATTCGTAAGTGGTTTTATTGGTGACTTTGATGCTGATATCAGGAAAACGCTTATGGTACTGCTCCAGATAAGGCAGCAGAAAATGAGCGATAACTGAATCACTGGCGCCGATCTTCAATTCCCCTGTTTCCATGTGAAGCATCTGAAAATACTTATCCTCTGCCGCCTGAATGAGCCCCATAGCCTGGGACAGATAGGTATAAAGTGTTTTTCCTTCCGCCGTGGGATAAACGCCCCGTGCTGTCCGCACCAGCAATTCTCCCCCCATGCGTTCTTCCAGCTGCCGCACCGCCATGCTCACTGCCGGCTGTGAAATATAAAGCTCCCTTGCCGCCCGGGACATGTTCCCCGTCCGCACCACAGCACAGAAAATACGGTATAGATCCAGTGAAATATCAGCCCTCATCATTTCATTCCTCTCTGCCTTTGACATTTTTCCTATGATAACCATTTCGCCGGAAAAATGTTTTTTCCTGCAAACAAACACAGAAAAAGAAAAAGTGCGAAACCCCTCATGAAAAAGAGATTCCGCACTGATATGTTTATTGACCTACAGGCACCAAAGTCGGCTGCTCGGTTGCAAAGGTATCATCATCTGCCAAAACATCGGCAGACTGCCCTGCAAAAAGGCTCATGCCGCCGCCTTCCTGGGCTGTTTCATAATACAGATCGCCGTTTTGAAGGGTATAAACTTCCACCGCATCCATGCCATTTTGTTTGAGGTGATAAAGTTCTTCGCCGTATTTTACCACATCTTCCGCAATCAAATTCGTAGTGACATGACCCTTGATGGCATCCATCACTGCCGGAATTTCTTTCAGATAGGCAGGATTACATTTCTGGCGGAACAGTTCCAGCAAAAAGGACTGCTGTACTTCGATGCGCTTCAAATCCCCTTCAGGATAGCCTTTTCGATACCGTAGGAGCGCCACAGCGTCTTTCCCGGACAATGTCTGTTCTCCCGCCTTCAGATCAATGAAAAGATCCTGATAGGGATCACTATAATACATATCCTGCGGCACCGTAAAGGTGACACCGCCCAAAGCATCTATGACTGCTTCTGCCGCCGTCAAGTCCATCCGCACATAATCCTTTACAGGCCGTCCTGTGATTTCCGAAACCGCCTGAATGAGCTTTTCATCCCCATTTTCCTGAATCAGCAAAGCGGCAATCTTCATGTTGTCTGTAATGTAAGTATCTCTGGGTATGGAAAGGATGGTTGCCTTTCCTTCTTCCGACATTTCATAGGTGAAAATGGTATCAGGCACACCGCGATCGTCTACGCCTACAAACAGCAGACTGCCTTCCTCTGCCAGACCGCCGATTTCATAAGCTGTTTCCACCTTCTGTTCTTTTGTCACATAAGTTTCCCTGAGGGTACAGCCTGTCAGCCACGCTGCCCCCAAAAGTGCTGTCCCCACACAGACACTCAGCAGTAATTTTTTCATCCCCACAGGTTTTTGATTGCGAATCATGGTAAACCTCCTTTGTAATTGTTTCTTCTCACTTGCCATTTGTGTGGTCAAAATCTGCTTTTTGGTCATTGCCTCCGCCAATAGCTCCAGAATCACCCGCATGTAGTCATCCCGTTTTGCCTGCTCCATAGACCGTACCACACACCAGTCACAGGAAATTTCGCAGGCTTCCTGCATCTGCGCCGCCGCCACATATACCATGGGATTGAACCAATGGATAGACGTTGCCAGAACTGCCAGCCACCGCCAAATAATATCCCCACGGCGGTAATGCACCAGTTCATGACGCAGCACATAAGGCAAACGGCTTTCTGTCAGGGCTGTTTCCGGCAGAATCAGCGTCGGTCTGAAAATCCCCATGACCATAGGCGAAACTGCCGCTGTTGTTTCACAGACCCGCAGGCCTTTCGGTACCCCGTCCAGTTCCATAGGCTCTCCTGTTCGACAAATGTTCCTGCTAAATCGAAAATAGCCTGTCAGACGGTATCCAAGGCTCCCCAAAGCCCCTAATACCCAAATGACCGCCAACACATCCCACCAGGGAATGGACGGCAAAGCCGTTTCTTCCATAACAGGCAGGATTTCCTCCGCAGGTGCTTCAACAGTATCCATGGGAGCGGACTGTTCTGTTACAGTCAGTTCCGCTGCCGTAAGCGGTATCCTCTGCACCATCTGTTTTTCCTGCATAGGCTGCACAAGGGAAGGCACTTTTACGGAAACAGGCACCACCATCACCAGCAGAACACCTACCCACAGCACATACTGCCATGTAGGTGAAAACTGCTTTCCTGCCCATTTCTTCAGCGCCAGCAAAATGCCCGCAAGCAGACTGCCTGCCACAGAAAGCACCAAAAAAGTCTGAAACCATTCCGTCACCTTCATTCCCTCCTTTCTTCGGAAACATCACAGGTCAAACATTTTCCGAATGTCCTCCAAATCCTCTTTGGTCATGTTCCCCCCTTGGAACAGGGACACTGCCAGTTCTTTAGCAGAGCCGTGATACAGTCTGTCAATGAGTGTTTCCGTCTGTTCCTTCTGATAAGCTTCCCGTTCCCAAACTGGGCGATAGTAAATGATACGGTTTTTCTTTTCCGATACAACCGCGCCTTTTTCCGCCATACGCAGAAGCAGTGTGCCTACGGTGTTGTACTTCCATTTGTTGTTTTCCAAACGGTCGCAGACATCCTGTATTTTGAGGGGTTCCTCTGCCTCCCAAAGCACCTGCAATACTTCCAGTTCCGCTTCACTGATTTTCATTTTTTCCTCCATATGGGTTTCGCCTCCTCTCTCTTACGTTTGTAGTTTAATTATAACTTACAACTGTAAGAGTGATTTGTCAACCTGTTTTCCAAACTTTCGAAAAATGTAAGAATTTCAGGCACAAAAAAAGAGCCTAGAACAGACTCTTTTTGAAGATACTTCTTTACGCTTTTTTGATAAAAGCAATGCCAACAATACCGGGGCCGGCATGGGTGCCTACCACACAGCCAATGTCCCCATAGAGCTGGGTTCTGCCGGCAATGAGATCACCGCAGACTTCTTTGAATTTCTCATAGTTTTCCATGGACTGGGCATGGCCAAGGAGCACAGGATAAGCATCGTCAATGCCTTCCTCCTCCACCATCTGCTTCAACTGGGCATACATCTTTTTATTGCCTCTGGCTTTGCCCAGCATGAGTACTTTCCCATCCAGAATACCCATCAGAGGGCGGATATTCAGCATAGTACCCAACGCCGCCGCTGTGCCGGAAAGTCTGCCGCCTTTTTTCAGGTATTCCAATGTTTCGATACCAGCGCAGATGCGTACACGGCTAGTAAGACCTTCCATCTCTGCCATGATTTCTGCCGCTGTTTTGCCTTCATTGGCTCTCTGGGCAGCGATTTCCACCAGCAGCCCCAGAGAAAGGCAGGTGGTGCGGGAATCCAAAATATGGATTTCGTCCCGTTCCAATGTATTCTTGGCAATATTGGCAGACTGCACCGTACCACTCAAATCTGAAGAAATCAGCAGGCACACCACTTCGTCAGCTTCTTCCAGCGCCGCCGTAAACACTTCCTCAAAAGTATGGGGTGTGGGCTGTGCTGTGGTGGGGAAAGATTTTTCCGTCCGCAGTTTTTCATAAAATTCTGTTTTGCTTAAGTTTACGCCATCCAAATAGATGTCATCACCGATGTGCACCGTCAAAGGCACACAAATGACGCCAAGCTCCTCCATGCGTTCCTTTGTCAGGTCGCAGGTGCTGTCTGTAATGATTTTTACCATGGGGATTTCCCTCCTCATCTATATACAAAACCAGTTTTTTACACCATTCAAAAATATATCTAACTCTAATTATAATAGTTTCGAAAACCACGTCAATAGATTCTCCAAAAATACAGAGAATCTTTCTAGGATTTTCAAAGAAATGTAAGATTTTGCGCAAAAAACGTAGTTTTCTATAAAAAAAGATAGCCGGAAACCCTTTTATCCTAAGGATTCCGGCTATCTTCGTTTTTTATATTTTACCAGTTCAAATATCCCAATGACTCCCACGCTTCCAGTGTAAACTGAGCTGCCGCCATCATCATGGCAAAAAGTCCAAGGAGAATCATCATCACAATTGCGCCTTTGTCATAGACCCATTTGGTTTCCGACTGCCGCAGGCTCAGAAGTGTTTCCGCTCCCAGAGAGATCAGCAGCAACGGCCAGAACCGCAGGATCAGCCCATAGGACAGGCCATCCCAGAAGGTATGCACCAGAAAGAGGATGCCGAATACCACCAGAGAGCCGCCCAAAGTCACAGAACCAATCCGACGTGTTGCCATTTCTTACACCTCCTCGTCTTCGTCCTCGTCCTCCACATCCTCTTTTTTCACAGGAGTTCCGCGCAGCATCCGCACACCTGCGTAAAGAATCAGAACCGCAATAGCCAAACGAGGCAGCAGGTTTTGCAGACTCCACAAAATCTCTCTGAAGAAGTCCGGCAAAATCCAGCCAAACAAATCCAGCATACTGTTCCACAGCAGAATGACACCAACCACTACCAGCACCACCGCAATGGCTTTTTTGCGGTTTTCTGTCAATGTGCCCAGCTGAAAATCACGGTCATCGAAGAACAGAATCTTATCTTCCAGTGCATGAAATTCTTCCGGCGGCAGGCTCCGCAGGTGATGCACATGGAAAAAACTATAAAACCAAATCAAAGGCAGTAAAATCATCAGTTCTTCTATGCCCAGAAAAGAGGCTACAATACTGACAACCGCACACAGCCCCATAAGGCTCAAGCCCTGCTTGAAAAAGCCCATATACATTTCCCCTGCGCCGGGGATCAATGAAAATATGAATGTCCAAAATCCGTTTTTCTTATTTGCCATAATCAAATACCTCCGTAATATGTTTCATTGCGAAATCGGAAAAGCCCGTCACACCATCGCTGAGGATTTTCGTTCCCTGCTGCATATAGTCCAGCAGGCTTTCCTTTTCTTCTTCCTCCTGTACCATCTGCTGTGCCTTGCCGTAAGGAGATTCCTCGTAGGAGCCATGACCCATAGGCAGTGCCAGCAGCACCAAAGACGCTGCCATTGCCGCGCCAATTTTCAATTGATAAAAAATCCGTTTCGTTTTAGAAGAAAACCGGATATCCGCCTGATTTTCTTCCTCCAGTCTGGCGATTTTCTCCATAACGCCCCGTTCCAATGACGGCGGCGCTTGCAGCAGACCGCCCTGCTCCAGTTGCATAATCATTTGTTCTAATTGTTCCTCTGTGAAACGCTGTCCCATGGCATCTGCTCCTTTCCGTATATTTTCTGTAATCTGGCACGGGCACGGTAAATCTGTGTCTGCACCGTTTTGATGTTTTTGTTCTGCTCTGTGGCAATCTCCTCGGGACTTTTCTCCTGACAGAAATACGCCACGGCAATGTCCCGGTAAGGCGGCTTCAGACTTTCACATGCTCGCCACAGCTCCGCCTGTACTTCCTCCGCCAGCACTTTGTTTTCCACATTTTCCCCGTCTGCCAGTTCCAAAAAGACATTTTCGTCCTGGGGGATAGCGCCCCGACGGTTCTTCCTCTGGAAATCCAGACATTTATTCATGGCAATGCGGCATAGCCACGCCTTTTCGTGCTGGCCGTCAAAAGAGTCCAGATGCTCATAGGCTGCCACGAATGTTTCCTGTGCCAGATCCTCTGCTTCAAAATAATTCTGCGTCATTTGATAGCAGAGGGAAAAAATCAAATTTTGATAATCGCTGAGCAGTATGGCGATTTGTTTTGCCCTGTCGATACGCTCACCCCCTTTTTCTTCTGTTTCATTTACTTTTCATCATCTAAAACGATGGTACTTTCATTTTTTCTTCAACTTTTTACAACCTTAAACAAATCTTAAAAGATAGATGAAACATTTGGATAAAAACAAAGAAAGCCGGAACCCCCGCAGGGATTCCAGCTGTCAGATGTTTCATAAAATTGTTTTCAGAACCAATATCCGCTTTGATTTAGTCCAAAAATCGTTCGATTTCCGCCCAAAGTTCCTGTACGCCTGTTTTCTTTTCCCCGCTGAAAGGAATCAGCACATCGTCAGGGCCCAAGCCCAATGTTTTGCGGATCACAGACAGATGCTTCTGAATCTGGCTGCGGTTGATTTTATCGGATTTGGTAGCGGCAATGATAATGTCATAGCCGTAGTGTTTCAGCCAGTCATACATCATGATGTCGTTTTTGCCGGGTTCATGGCGGATGTCGATGAGGAGGATGATGGCACGGAGTTCTTCCCGTTTCTGGAGATATTCCTCGATCATCATGCCCCATTTGGCAATTTCTGTCTTAGGCGCCTTTGCATAGCCATAACCGGGCAAGTCTACCACATACATGCAGTCGTTAACGTCATAAAAATTGATGGTTCTCGTTTTGCCGGGCTGGGAGCTGGTACGGGCCAAAGCTTTTCTGCCCAGCATGGCATTGATCAGTGTGGATTTGCCTACGTTGGATTTGCCCGCAAAGGCAATTTCCACTTTGCCGTCGGTGGGATACTGGGAGAATTTCGTTCCCACTGCCGCCAGTGATGACTGTTTTACTTCCATACGCTTTCCCCTTTCGCCAGTGCGTGTTTCAGCACATCATCCATATCTTTTGCCAGAACAAATTCCAGCCCTTCTTTGATTTCATCGGAAATTTCCTGCAAATCTTTTTCGTTCTGTTTCGGCAGGATAACGGTTTTTACGCCGGCTTTTTTCGCCGCCAGCACTTTTTCCTGCAAACCGCCGATGGCAAGAACGCGTCCGCGGATAGTCACTTCACCAGTCATTGCCACATCATTTCTGACTTTCGCCCCTGTCAGAGCAGAAAGCATAGCGGTGGTCATGGTGACACCGGCGGAAGGGCCGTCCTTGGGTGTTGCCCCTTCGGGAATATGGATATGCAGGTCCTGTTTTTTATAGAAATCCGGCTCCACTTTGAAACGGTCGCTCTGGGAGCGGATGTAGCTGATAGCCGCTTCTGCGGATTCCTTCATGACTTTCCCCAGATTGCCTGTCAGACGGAATTTGCCGTCACCGGGCATGGTGTTTACTTCCACGGAAAGGGTCGTGCCGCCTACGGCTGTCCACGCCAGTCCACGAACGATACCCACCTGAGGTTCCTCATAAATATGGTCTTCTGTAAATCTGGGTTTGCCCAGAATTTCTTCCAGATTTTTCGCTGTAACGGTCATGGATTTCTTTTCGCCGCTGATAATGGCTTTCACAGCTTTCCGGCATACCTGACCAATGGTGCGTTCCAGCTGACGAACGCCCGCTTCTCTTGTGTAGCCGTCAATAATCATTTCCACAGCTTCGGGGCGAATCTTCAGCTGACTACCTTTCAGCCCATGGCGTTTCATCTGTTTTTTCACCAGATGTTCCATGGCGATATGCTGTTTTTCTGTTGCTGTATAGCTGCCCAGCTCAATGATTTCCATTCTGTCACGGAGAGGGCCGGGAATGGGTTCCAGACTGTTTGCGGTACACATGAACAGTACCTTGGACAGGTCATAGGGCATTTCCACATAGTGGTCGCGGAATGTGAAATTCTGTTCCCCATCCAGCACTTCCAGCAGCGCCGCCGCATGGTCGCCGTTATAGGATACCCCCAGCTTGTCCACTTCATCCAGCAGCATCAAAGGATTGATGGTGCCTACCTGTTTCATGGCGTTCATGATACGTCCGGGCATAGCGCCGATGTATGTTCTGCGGTGACCGCGGATTTCCGCTTCATCTTTCACACCGCCCAAAGACATGCGCACATATTTCCGGTTCAGCGCCTTTGCCACAGAACGGGCAATGGATGTTTTGCCGACACCGGGAGGGCCCACCAGACAAAGAATGGTGGCTTTTTCCTCGGGAGCGTTTTTCCGCACTGCCAGATATTCCAAAATACGTTCTTTTACTTTTTCCAGACCGTAATGGTCTTCATCCAGAATTTCCGCTGCCTGTTTCAGGTCGAAGGTTTCTTCGGTCATTTCGTTCCAAGGCAGGTTCAACAATGTGTCAATATAACTGCGGGACACGTTGGATTCGGGAGAAGTTACAGGAATCTTCATCATACGGTCGATTTCCTTTTCTACGGTTTTCCGCACTTCTTCGGGAGGGTTCTTTTCCTCCAGACGACGACGGAATTCCGCAGCGTCAGCGCCGATGCCGTCTTTATCCCCCAATTCTTCCTGAATGACTTTCAGTTCTTCACGGAGGTAATATTCCCGCTGGTTTTTGTCGATATTATCCTTTGTTTTGGCTTCGATTTCCCGTTTGATGCGCAGCACCTGCTGTTCATAGCGCATAATATCCATAACTGCCTGCAAACGGTCATAAGGATTCAGGATTTCCAGAATTTTCTGCTTCCGGTCAAAGGAAATTTCCAATCCTGCCCCAATGACGTCCGCCAGTTTGCCGGGCTTGCCTGCCGCCAGCACATTGGGCAGCAAATCCACTGCTGTGGTATTGGGCACGAACTTTGCATATTCTTCATACAAATCCTGAGCAATGCGCATTTCCGCCGCTGTATGTACCTCCGGCAATTCCGGGAAGTCCTGTGCAATGGTGGTGATTTCCGCATACTCGCATTTGCGCTTATGCTGTATGGTCGCCAATCTGCCGCGGATGACACCTTCCACAATGACATGGGTCATGTTGCCGGGGAGTTTCAAAATCTGTTTGATGGTAGCCACCGTACCGAATTCGTACAGCCCCATCTGTTCGGGACTTGCGTCTTCCGGGTCACGCTGTGCCACCAGGAAAATACGCTTGTCACCTTCATCTGCCACTTCCAGTGCATCCAGAGATTTCTGTCTGCCTACTGGGAAGCTGATTGCCATATTGGGAAATACCGTCAGACCTCTCAAGGCCATCATAGGTAATTGTATTCTCTCTTTTGTTTCTATCATCTATTTCACCTCTATCTCA
Source organism: uncultured Clostridia bacterium (assembly GCA_958420075.1). Lineage (GTDB taxonomy): Bacteria > Bacillota > Clostridia > Lachnospirales > Anaerotignaceae > Anaerotignum. Next base: position 9,682 of record CATZIM010000017.1, read on the forward strand.
TAGGCTTTTACACACAGGCTTTTTGCCTAATCAAGTTATTATACAACAGAACTGGCTTTCGGTCAATTCCTACCAATGCACAAGGTTATATTTTTTCTGGAAAATATCACTTTTCTTTGGCCTTCCATACATTGACAATCCTTTTTATACCATCTAAAATAAAACCAATTCATCACAAAAGAAAAAATGCATTTTAGGGAGGAAAATACAAATGATTGGATTAGGTACACTCATCAACGTCGGCGGCATATTATTGGGCGGCCTTCTGGGCGCCCTTTTCGGCAAAGCCATAAACGTCAGAATACAGGAAACCATCATGAAAGCCACTGGGCTTTGTGTCATTTTTCTGGGCATCGGCGGTGCCATTGAAAAAATGATGACGGTCACAGAATCAGGACTCACCAGCGGCGGCACCATGATGATTATTGGTTCTTTTGCCATTGGTTCCCTCATCGGGGAAATATTGAACATTGAGAAACATCTGGAACACTTCGGCGAATGGCTGAAGGAAAAGACCAAAAACGACCGAGATACAAAATTTGTAGACGGCTTTGTGAACACTTCCCTGACGGTATGCATCGGCGCCATGGCAGTGGTCGGCGCCATTCAGGACGGCATTGCCGGGGATTATTCCATATTGACGGCAAAAGCGGTCTTAGACCTAATCATCGTCATCATCATGACCACATCCATGGGGAAGGGCTGTATCTTCTCTGCCATTCCTGTGGCAATCTTTCAGGGATGCATCACCATACTGTCCCGTTTCATCGAGCCTTGGATGACAGAACAGGCTTTGGCAAACCTGTCCCTTACTGGCTCCATGCTCATCTTCTGTGTAGGCGTCAATCTGATCTGGGAGAAAAAATTCAAAGTTGCCAATATGCTCCCCACCATCGTCATTGCAGTCATTTGGGCACTGCTTCCCTTCGGGGCATAACAGAATATACAAAACGCGTAAATGCCAAAATCACGCGTTTTTTTATTGGAAAAACAGCTTTTCTAATAAATTCTTACGTTTGGGACATCTGCCTTGTCTTTCCGCTTTCGCCATCTTAAAATGTTCTTATAAAGAAACATGCAAATTCCTGTGGGGAAACAAAAAGGGGGCATTTTTATGAAACTGCTGCGAGAGGAATACAAAAAACTGTCAAAGTTCGTAGTGCTCTTTGTCATTCCATGGCTGATTCTTTTCAATCTGCTTTTATGCTGGCTGGATATGACTTTCCCGAGATTTCCATTGCCATTGTTTTTGCTGCTTTATGCTCTCATAATCGCTGCCTTATTTTCTCTGGGATATGTCTGCGGCAAAAGGCGCTGCCCTGTTCTGGCTCTGGCTGTGGGCTGTCTGCAATATCTCCTCTACAATCTGCTTTCCTTCCTGCCCATTTCCTTAGGGTTGGAACATTCCTGGCAATGGAGTGATGTCACGATGCTTCTGTCTCCCCTGATACTGCCTTTGGTTCTGCTCCTTTTTATGGGCATGGGGTATCTGAGCGGACGGTCTGCTGCTCCAAAAACAGATGATGTCAAAAAAAGCCTTTCCTCGCTTTTTCCGAAAGCATATCTGCTTTATCTGGTGCCATGGATGCTGCCTCTGATTTATTGCTTTGAAGGAACAAGGGTGCAAAACCTCCCCTTCTTTGCCATACCTCTTTTGCTCTGCGGCATCTTTGTGGCGCTGTTCCTCATTTCTCTGGGATGCAAAAAGAAAGCTCTGCTCTTTGGCATGGGATTACAACTCTGTTACCTGATTCTTGGGGGATTGCATCTGAATATCCCAGGCATATTTTTCTCTCTGTTTTTCCTGCCCTGCATCTCTCCTTTTTTCGTCGTGCAAATCATGGGCTACCGTCTTGGAAAAACAACTGCCTGATATAAAATCTTCATAAGAAAACAAAGAAAGCCAAAACCCTTATGATTACAAAGGATTTTGGCTTTCTTATTTTGAAGATTTCATTGTTATGTTTTCTTAAGGGGAAGTTGCTTTCCTTATTTTATTTTTGCAGCCCTTCTGCTGTCAAAATGCCTCTTTGTGGCATGCCTGCCTGTTTTTCTTCTTTCTTTGTAAAGACCATTTCCAGCAGTTCACTGATTTCCTCCACGGGAACCGCTTCCAATCCTAACCGCTCATACCTTCCCTGCCAATTTGCCTTAGGGATATAAGCACGAGTTACGCGGGCTTCTTCTGCCGCCTGCAATTTCTCCGTGACACCGCCCACAGGCAGTATTTTCCCTGTCAGGGAAATTTCTCCTGTCAGTGCCACATCTCCCGGCACTGCCGCTCCTGTAAAAGCGGAATAGGCCGCCAGAAACATGGCTGTGCCTGCCGAAGGGCCATCCACAGGCATGCCTCCGGGGAAATTGATATGAACGGCATACTGGCTCCGGTCAAAGCCGTATCCTTCCAGCACCGTCAGCACATTTTCCGCGGAACTGCGGGCATTGCTTTTTCTTTTGCTGACGCCATGGGGACTGCGGATTTCTTCTTCCTCCACAATGCCTGTCACCTGCAAATGGGGTACTGTGCTTTTTTGCATCTTCACTTCCACTGTCAGCACCGCACCGCCCATGCCGCCTGTAACAGCCAGACCGTTGACCACGCCCACGCGAGGTACAGCCGTCACTTTTTGGCGAGGGTACGGCTGATAATGACCAGCTTCCGCCACCCATTCCAAGTCAGCACTGCCGACCCAGTTTCGTCCCTTCATTTCTGCCAGAGAGGCTAAGGACTGCACCAGACGCACCGTATCCCTGCCGCCGCCGGCATAGAGAGCAATTTTCCCACAAAGTCCATCTTCGTATTGCAGCCCCACTCGTTCCATACTGTCGGCGGCAATCTGCTCCACAGCTTCGGGACGCAGACCATCAAAGAAAATCTCCGTACAACGGGAACGCAGTGCTGCCGGCAATTCCGAAGGGCTGCGGGTAGTTGCGCCAATGAGACGAAAATCCGCCGGCAATCCTTTCTGGAAAATCTCATGGATATAGGGCGGAATTCGTTTATTTTCCCGGCTGTAATAACTGCTCTGGAACTTTGCCACACGGTCCTCCAGCACCTTCAGCAAGCGGTTCATCTGAATCGGATGGAGCTCCCCAATTTCGTCAATGAACAGCACACCGCCGTTGGCTTCACTGACGGCACCGGGCTGGGGACGGGGAATGCCCATCTGCCCGAAAGCCCCTGCTCCCTGATAAATAGGGTCATGGACGGAGCCCAGCAAGGGGTCTGCAATACTTCGCTCGTCAAACTGCAATGTGGTAGCGTCCACCTCCACAAATTTCGCATTGGGAGAAAAAGGGGAATTTCGCCGTCCTTTGGCTTCCTCCAGCACCAGTCTTGCCGCCGCCGTTTTGCCTACGCCGGGTGGGCCGTAAATAATGATATGCTGGGGATTTGGACCGCAAAGAGCCGCCCTGAGAGCACGAATCCCCCGTTCCTGCCCAACGATTTCTCCCAAGGACTTGGGACGGGTCTGTTCTGTTAATGGTTCCGTCAGTCCCACCTGCCGCATAGCATCCAGCTTTTCCATCTCCCGTTCATTTTCCTCCATGGAAATGCCATCCCGTCCCCCTTTGCGCCGGGAGCCGCTCCGCAGGAAATACCACGCTCCCAAGAGGAAAAATAACATCTGTGCAAAAAATAAAAACCATCCGCTCACATCCACGCCTCCTTTTTCTATAGAGGTAGTATGTGCCGAATGGTTTTCTTTCATACGCCGGAAATGGTAACACCGTACAGTTCCAGATCTTCCGCAGGCGCATTGCCTTCGGTAATGGAATACATGAAATCATCTGTGCTGTCCGGCATATATTCATACTCATCATAGTATTCCCAGTCGTTCATATAAGGATTGCCGTAATGCTCATATCTGTGATACTGCTGATACTGCACCGCATTGGCGAAAATACCAACGAAAAACAGTACCGCACTGATGGACAGGACAATGCCGATGGCAACATAAACAAGGGCTGCCCGTGAGAAATTCCGGCGGTTCACATTGCCGTTTTTCCCGAATGCCCACAAAAGCAGTACCACCAGATTCACCACTGGAATACACATAATCAGAAACATAATCAGATAACCGCCCACAGTAATAGGTTCTCTGTCCAGTTCCTCTTTCTTTTGCTTTTCCTCATGGGATGCTTTGGGCTGTTCCGCTTCTCTCTCCGCTGTGATGGGCTTGCCGCAGACAGTACAAAACCGATCTTCCTCGCCTACAGAAGCGCCGCAATGGTTACAGAATTTTGACATATTCTTCTCCCCCTTCCCTTTTCCTGAATTTTTCTATAGTATATCACATTTTACTGCCGCAATCTTTCATTTTTTCTTACAAAACTTTTTTTATTTTCAATTGTAAACCATTTTAATTATGATTAGTTGACTTTCAGAAATAAAAAGCGTATCCTCCTTAATGAGAAAGAAAAGGAGGCATCCGCCATGACCAAAACACGCACATTGACCATGACCGCGCTGATGACAGCCGTCATTTGCATATTCGCACCCATATCCATTCCTATCCCCATCAGTCCTGTTGCCTTGACGCTTGGCACATTTGCCATGTATCTGACGGCTTATGTGCTTCCGCCCAGACAAGCGCTGGCTGCCATTGGGCTGTATCTGCTCTTGGGTGCCGCAGGACTGCCTGTATTTTCCGGCTACACAGCGGGACTTTCCCGTTTTGCCGCTCCCGGCGGCGGGTATCTCATTGGGTTTCTGTTCCTGACAGGCATCAGCAGTCTGTTTGTTTCGCGTTTTCCCAGAAATATTCCGGCACAGATGGGCGGTTTGTTTCTGGCAACCATCATCAATTATATTCTTGGCACCGCATGGATGGCATACCTGACAAACACCACATTTTTACAGTCCCTGCCCATGGGAGCGCTGGTGTTCCTGCCCTTGGATATTGTGAAAATCATCATTGCCTGCCTGCTGGGCAACCGCATCCGCGCTTATCTGCATATGTAAATAAAAAAAGAGAGAATTCCAAAACGAAAGGAGTTCTCTCTTTTTTACAATACAAGCCACTGTGCCACATTGAAGAAAATCACCAGTGCCACAGCATCCACCACAGTGGTAATGAGGGGGCCAGCCATGATGGCAGGGTCTAATTTACAAACTTTTGCGCCGATAGGCAGGACACAGCCCATGGCTTTTGCTACAACCACTACAAAGCCCATGCTGACAGAAACAGTCAGATCCACCATAATATCCGTGGAGGGGCTGAAAATGGTCTGTTTGATGAAGTTCAGCGCCGCCAGAAGGACACCGCAGATCATACCCACCTGGATTTCTTTCCCCATGACACGGAATATATCTCTGGGGCGGATATCACCCAAGGACATCCCACGAATGATGGTGGCAGATGTCTGGGAACCGGCATTCCCGCCAGTACCTGTCAGAACGGGGATGAATGCCGCCAACTGCACCGCCTGACTGAGGATGGCGTCATAACCGGAAATGATAGCGCTGCTGAGGGTACCGGAAATCATCAGTACACACAGCCACACAATACGGTTTCTTGCCAGTTTTGTCACAGGCGTTTTCAGATATTCTTCATCGGAAGGCAGCAATGCCGCCATTTTTTCCATATCTT
>CATZIM010000018.1 GCA_958420075.1 uncultured Clostridia bacterium
CTTACGGGGATATTTCCGGGATTTTCAATATGCCTTCCCTGAAATCCCTGGATACAAAAGAACTGGTTGTATTCCTGGGCACATGCTCCAAGATCCTGGCTCCTGGTCTGCGTATCGGCTGGATCTGCGCATCCAAAGAAAACCTGGTTAAATACAACTTCATCAAACAGGGTGCTGACCTGCAGTCCTCCACAATCGACCAGCTGATCGCTGACAGATTCCTGGATATGTACGATCTGGACGAACACGTTGAAAAGATCAAAGACGTATATCGTAAGAGACGTGACGTAATGCTGAAAACAATGGAAGAAACATTCCCTAAGGAAGTTAAATTCACACATCCCGAAGGCGGTCTGTTCACATGGTGCGTACTGCCCGAATACATGGATGCAAAAGTACTGGCTAAACAGTGCCTTGAAAAGAAAGTTGCTTACGTTCCCGGCGGCAGCTTCTTCCCTAACGGCGGTAAAGAAAACCACTTCCGTCTGAACTACTCCTGCATGCCTGAAGACAAGATCAAAGAAGGTATCACAAGAATCGCAGAAGTTCTGAAAGCTAACCTGAAATAAGTCTTTTCGGATCGAAGATTCATTCTAAACAAACAAGACAAAAGAGCGGATATCGCGAAAGCGGTATCCGCTTTTTTTGTTTTTGGATAAAGAAATGAGGGACATCTTCATAAGAAAACAAAGAAAGGAAAAACCAATGTTTTCTTAAAAGGAAGTTTCTTTTTTAATCCTACTTTTTTTGTATTGTTTTTTTCAAAAATGTGCTATAATAACGGACAAATATCTTTGTGCCAAAAACCCTTTGGCGCTGATCTGAAAGGAGTGTATTTCCATGAAAGTGGCTTTGATACAAATGCAGGTAGCATCTTCCCCTGGGGAAAATTTACAGACAGCCCGCACCCATCTGAAAGACGCGGCGGCTGGCGGCGCGGACATTGCCGTACTGCCGGAAATGTTCTGTTGTCCTTACGAAACCCCCAATTTCCCTCGCTTTGCCCAGAAGGAAGGCGGCGAAATCTGGCAGGCATTATCGGATATGGCAAAGGAAAACAGCTTGTATCTGGTGGCTGGCTCCGTGCCCGAGGACGATGACGGCAAGACTTACAACACATCTTATGTGTTCGATCCAGAAGGCAAGTGCATCGCCAAACACCGGAAAGTCCATCTTTTTGACATCGACGTCAAAGGCGGCCAGCGGTTCATGGAATCGGAAACACTCACCGCCGGTGACAGCCTCACCACATTCGATACCCCCTGGGGAAAAATGGGGCTGTGCATCTGCTACGACATTCGTTTTCCCGAATGGATGCGGCTTATGGCGCTGGAAGGAGCAAAAGCTGTTTTCATCCCTGCCGCTTTCAATATGACCACCGGCCCTGCCCACTGGGAGCTGTCTTTCCGGGCACGGGCGCTGGATAACCAGATTTATCTCTTTGGCTGCGCTCCCGCAAGGGACATGGAGGCATCCTATCATTCCTGGGGACACTCCATCGCCACAAACCCTTGGGGCGAAGTCATGGCACAATTAGACGAAACAGAAGGCATCCTTTTTGCCCATGCGGATTTTGAACGGGAAGATGCCATTCGCGACCAATTGCCCCTGCTCCGCCACCGCCGTGTGGACTTGTACGAGCTGCGGGAAATCAAGAAATGAGGTGTAATATGAAGAAAGAAACCATTTACCTGGCAGGCGGCTGCTTCTGGGGAACAGAAAAATATATGGAAATGGTGCCCGGCGTGCTCTCCACCCGTGTGGGTTACGCTTTGGGAAAAAAAGAAGGCGTGGAACAGAAAGTTTGGGATACCGTCACTTACGAGGAAGTCTGCAACCACAGCGGTCACGCCGAAACGGTGGAAGTTGTTTTTGACGCAGACGAAACCACACTGACCAACATTTTGCAGGACTTTTTCTATACCATTGACCCCACTTCTCTGGGCAGACAGGGGGCAGACTTCGGCATCCAGTACCGCACAGGCATTTACAGCCTGACAGAAGACCAGCAGAAAGTGGCGGCGGAAGCTTTGGCGGAACTTCAGACCAAGTACGACCGCCCTGTGGTGGTGGAAAACCTGCCTTTGCTGCAATTTATTCCCGCGGAGGAATACCACCAGAAATATCTCACCAAAAACCCCGGCGGTTACTGCCATATCAATTTTGCCAAAATCGAAAAAGAAAAAGCCCGCTGCATCAATCCCGATGACTACAAAGTCATGACAAAGGAAGAAATGCGGGAAAACCTGACAGAAATGCAGTACAACGTGACCCAGGAAAACGGCACAGAGCCCCCTTTCCAGAACGAATTCTGGGATAAAGAAACACCGGGGCTGTATGTGGACATCACTTCCGGGGAGCCCATGTTCTCCTCCAAGGATAAATTCATTTCCGCCTGCGGCTGGCCTGCTTTCGCCAAGCCCATTGACCCCAATGCCATCAATGAATACGACGACCTTTCTCTGAATCGTATTCGTACAGAAGTCCGCAGCCGGGTAGGCAATGCCCATCTGGGACATGTCTTCGACGACGGCCCCCAGGAACTGGGCGGCATGCGCTACTGCATCAACAGTGCAGCCCTGCGCTTCATCCCCAAAGAGGACATGGAAAAGGAAGGCTACGGCGCTTTCCTGCCTTATGTGGAGGAAGAAAAACAGTAAAATCCCTCTTTTTCCCTTTTTTCCGGCGAAAAGACGGAAACAAGGTTGTGTTTTTCCCAAAAACAGGCTACAATAAAGGACAGGTGAAATAACGCAATTTTGCATAAAGGAGAGATTCTAGTGGATTTGAACACCGTAAAATCAATTTACCGCAACACAGCGGACTATGCCAATAAAGAAGTGACACTGGGCGGCTGGATCCGTACCATGCGTGTATCCAAAAATTTCGGCTTCATCGAACTGAACGACGGTTCTTTCTTCAAGAACATCCAGATCGTATTTGAAGCAGATACGCTGTCCAACTATGCCGAAATCACAAAACTGGGTGTTGGCGCTGCCATCATCGTCAAAGGCCTGCTGGTGGAAACACCCGAAGCAAAACAGCCCTTTGAAGTAAAGGCACAGGAAATTGCCATCGAAGGCACTTCCACTCCCGACTACCCTCTGCAGAAAAAACGTCACAGCGTAGAATTCCTGCGCCAGATCGCTTATCTGCGTCCCAGAACAAACATGTTCTCCGCAACATTCCGTGTGAGAAGCTTGATTGCATATGCAATCCATCAGTTCTTCCAGGGCAAAGGCTTTGTATACGCACATACTCCCATCATCACCGGCAGCGACTGCGAAGGCGCTGGGGAAATGTTCCGTGTTACCACACTGGATCTGAACAACCTGCCTAAGAAAGAAGACGGCACTGTAGACTTCTCCAAAGACTTCTTCGGCAAAGAAACAAACCTGACTGTAAGCGGTCAGCTTTCCGCTGAAACATTCGCAATGGCATTCCGCAATGTTTACACATTCGGCCCCACATTCCGTGCAGAAAACTCCAACACAGCTCGTCATGCTGCGGAATTCTGGATGATTGAACCCGAAATGGCTTTCGCTGATCTGGAAGACAACATGGAAGTGGCAGAAGAAATGCTGAAATATATCATCCAGTATGTACTGGACAACGCACCCGAAGAAATGGAATTCTTCAACAGCTTCGTAGACAAAGGCCTGCTGGACAGACTGCATAACATCCTGAACAACGACTTTGGCCGTGTGACATACACAGAAGCCGTTGATCTGCTGATCAAATCCGGCAAGAAATTCGAATACCCCGTTTCCTGGGGCATCGACCTGCAGACAGAACACGAACGCTATCTGACAGAAGAAATCTTCAAAAAACCCGTATTCGTTACAGACTATCCGAAGGACATCAAAGCATTCTACATGCGCATGAACGATGACAACAAGACCGTTGCCGCTATGGACCTGCTGGTTCCCGGCGTTGGCGAAATCATCGGCGGCAGCCAGAGAGAAGAACGTCTGGAACTCTTAGAAAAACGTATGGATGAACTGGGTCTGAAGAAAGAAGACTACTGGTGGTATCTGGATCTGCGCAAATACGGCGGCACCAGACACTCCGGCTATGGCCTGGGCTTCGAACGTGCGGTAATGTACCTGACAGGTATGAGCAACATCCGTGACGTACTGCCTTACCCCAGAACTGTGAAAAACGCAGAATTCTAATTCTTATAAAGAAAAAACAACAAACAGCTGGAATCCTTACCATAAAGGGTTCCAGCTGTTTTCTTTTATCAGGGCTGTTTTCTTTCAGAACAACTGTGCCAGCTGTTTCCCATGCCAGCATACATACCTGCTTTTTCTCAAATATCCCCCTCTATCTCCCATTTTCCAGCATAAATCCCCATTTCACGCACTCATATACACCGTATATAAATGTATATATACTATTTTCATGCATAATTCAGCAATTTTATATGATGCATATAGATGCACCCCCATCCTTTCTTGCATTTTTCACAAAACAAATTCTTTTCAAACCTACTGTATCCCCTGTACTTATTGGGATATTACCCAAAATTTGCCACCTATTTTCGTTCTGTACCACCAATTCCCCGAACTTGTATAAATATGCGTATTTTTATTGACTTTCCCGTATAAACATTTATAATAATACCATAACATTCAGCAAATCAAAGGAAATGAGGTATGTTTATGCCATACAAAGTATACATCGACGGGCAGGCAGGCACCACAGGCTTACAGCTCCAGGAAAAGCTGTCTCACCACGACGGCGTGGAACTGCTGCTCATCGCGGAAGAAAAAAGAAAAGACGAAGCCGAACGGAAACGGCTTATGAATCTGGCGGATGTGGTTTTCCTTTGCCTGCCTGACGCGGCGGCAAAAGAAGCCGTAAAGCTGGTGGAAAATCCTAACACCTGCATCATTGATGCCAGCACCGCTCACAGAACGGCGGAAGGCTGGACTTACGGCTTCCCGGAACTTTCTCCGGCACACAGAGAAGCCATCATCCACTCCAAACGCATTGCCAACCCCGGCTGTCACGCCACAGGGTTCATTGCGGCGGCATATCCACTGGTGCATCTGGGTATCGTTGCTCCCGATTATCCCTTCACCGCTCACAGCCTGACGGGCTACAGCGGCGGCGGCAAATCCATGATTGCCGAATACGAAGCAGAGGAACGTTCCTACCAGTTCGACAGCCCCAGACAGTATGGTCTTTCTCAGATGCATAAACATCTGCCGGAAATGCAGCACGTCACCGGCATCACACAGCCCCCTGTGTTCATGCCCATTGTCTGCGACTTCTACAGCGGCATGGCAACCTGCATTCCCCTGCACGCAAACCTGTTCCAGAAGAAAGTTACCAAGGCGGAACTGGTGGCAATGCTGCAGGACTACTACAAGGGACATCCCCTCATTTCCGTGGAAGATACGGACGTTGGATTCTTAGCAGCCAACGAAATCAGAAACACCAACAAACTGAAACTTTACATTGAGGGCAATGACGACAGAATGACCCTCATCAGCGTATTTGACAACTTAGGCAAAGGCGCTTCCGGCGCAGCAGTACAGAACATGAATCTGGTACTGGGGCTGCCGGAAACCACCGGTTTGATTTGATACAGCCTTACAAAAGAAAGGATGAAATACTTATGAAGAAGATCACAGGCGGCGTCACCGCCCCCAAAGGTTTTACGGCCGCAGGCATCCATTGCGGCATCCGCAACAACCATACAAAAAAAGATCTGGCACTGCTTTACAGCGAAGTTCCCTGCAACGCAGCAGCCGTTTATACACAGAATAAAGTTTATGGCGCACCCATCACCGTCACAAAAGCAAACATTGCCGACGGTATGGCACAGGCTATGATCTGCAACAGCGGCAACGCCAACACCTGCAACGCTGACGGCGTGGAAAAAGCAGAAATGATGTGCGAAATGACCGCAAAAGCGCTGGGCATCTCCCCCAAAGACATCATCGTTGCTTCTACAGGTGTCATCGGTATGACACTGAACATTGAACCCATTGCATCCGGCATCCCCAAACTGGCGCCCATCCTGTCCAAGGATGGTCATCTGGATGCTGTGCATGCCATCATGACCACAGACACCAAACCCAAGGAAGAAGCTTACGAAATCGAAATCGGCGGCAAAACCGTTTCCATCGGTGCCATGGCAAAAGGCAGCGGCATGATTCACCCCAACATGGCTACTATGCTGGGCTTTTTGACCACTGACTGTGCCATCACTACACCTATGCTGCAGAAAGCACTGAAACTGGCTGTGGACGACACATTCAACATGGTCAGCGTAGACGGCGACACTTCCACCAATGACATGGTTTCCATCATGGCAAACGGCTTGGCAGAAAACCCCGTTATCGACAGCGAAGGCGCTGACTTCGACGCTTTTCTTTCCGTTGTAAAAGAAATCTGCACTTCCATGGCGAAGAAAATCGCTGGCGACGGCGAAGGTGCCACAAAACTGGTAGAATGCAGTGTTCACCATGCACCCGACACCAAACTGGCAAAAGCCATTTCCAAATCCATCATCACTTCCAGCCTTACAAAGGCTGCTATGTTCGGCGCAGATGCCAACTGGGGACGTATCCTTTGTGCCATCGGCTACACAGAAGGGGATTTTGCCGTAGACACCATTTCCGTTTCCATTTCCTCCTGCAAAGGGGACATTCTGGTATGTGAAAAAGGCGCAGGCGTTCCTTTCGATGAGGACAAAGCAAAAGAAATCCTCCTGCAGGAAGAAATCCACATTGATGTAGACATGAAACAGGGGGACGGCGAAGCAACCGCTTGGGGCTGCGACCTGACATACGACTACGTGAAAATCAACGGCGACTACCGCACATGATGGGAGGGCAGACAACATGAAAGACATCAATAACATGAAGGCAACAGTCCTGACGGCTGCCCTGCCTTACATTCAGAAATATTACGGCAAAACCGTTGTCATCAAATACGGCGGCAATGCCATGATTCATCCCGATTTGAAAAAAGCCGTCATGAGCGACATCATCCTTCTTTCTCTGGTTGGGATCCATGTGGTGCTCATCCACGGCGGCGGCCCGGAAATCAGCAGCATGCTGAAAAAACTGGACATCGAATCCCGCTTCGTCAACGGTCTGCGCTACACCGACAAAGAAACTGCGGAAGTGGTACAGATGGTACTGGCTGGGAAAACAAACAAAGATTTGGTTGGCCTTATCGGTCAGCTGGGGGGCAAAGCCGTTGGCCTCTGCGGCATTGACGGCTGCATGATTCAGGCGAAAAAACTGGAAGGCGATTACGGCTATGTAGGCGACATCACCAAAATCGACACTACCCCCATTGTAAACGCCATCAACAGCGGTTACATCCCCGTCGTTGCCACCGTTGGCACCGACTGCAAAGGCAATATTTACAACATCAACGCCGATACAGCAGCAGCTGAAATCGCCGGCGCACTCCATGCAGAAAACATCATCACTCTGACAGATATCCGCGGTCTTATGGAAGATGTCAACGACGAAGACTCCCTCATCCCTGTGGTGCATGTGGATGAAGTGGCAGATCTGGTGGAAAAAGGCATCATCAGCGGCGGCATGATCCCCAAAGTACAGAGCTGTGAAAACGCAGTGCGTGCAGGGGTGAAAAAAGCCGTCATGATCGACGGCAGAATCGAACATTCCATACTGGTGGAAATGTTCTCCGACGAAGGTATTGGCACCATGTTTTTACCATAAACAAAAGAAGGAGGGAAACACATGGATTTTCAGACAGCAAAACAATATGACGATGAATATATCATCCATTCCTATGGCAGATTCCCCGTGCTCCTGACAAAAGGCAAAGGCGCCACTGTACAGGACGACACAGGCAAAACATATATCGACTTTACCAGCGGCATCGGCGTAAACGCTTTGGGCTTTTGCGACGACAACTGGGTACAGGCAGTAAGCGCACAGCTGCAAACCTTGCAGCACACTTCCAACCTGTACTACACAGAACCCTGCATTCAGGCAGCAAAACTCCTCTGTGAAAAAAGCGGCATGAAAAAAGTATTCTTCGGCAACAGCGGCGCAGAAGCCAACGAAGGCGTTATCAAAGCCGCAAGAAAATACAGCTTTTTGAAATACGGCGCAAGCAGAAACAAAATCATTGCCCTGCAAAACTCTTTCCATGGCAGAACCATGGCAGCCCTTTCCGCCACAGGACAGGACGCTTACCACAATTTCTTCTTCCCCTTCGTAGACGGCTTCGTATTTGCCAAAGCAAATGACTTTGCCGACATTCTTTCCAAAATGACTGACGATGTTTGCGCAGTCATGCTGGAAACGGTACAGGGCGAAGGCGGCGTGGTTCCTCTGGACAAAGAATATGTTCAGGCCGTAGCAAAAGCCTGCAAGGAAAAAGACATCCTGCTCATTGTGGACGAAGTACAGACAGGCATGGGCAGAACAGGCTCCCTGTTCAGCTATCAGCAGTTCGGCATCCAGCCTGACCTGGTATCCTGTGCAAAGGGTCTGGGCGGCGGCCTTCCCATCGGCGCGGTGCTGTTCGGAGAAAAAACAGAAACCGTATTCGTTCCCGGCGACCACGGCTCCACATTTGGCGGCAATCCCGTTGTTTGTGCTGGTGCGGTACATATCTTGAACACCATGGATGACGCCTTTTTACAGGACGTACAGAAAAAAGGCACATATCTGAAAGAAAAAATCGAAAAAATGCCCCACGTTCAGAACGTGGCAGGCTTGGGCATGATGCTGGGCATCCAGTTGGATGTGGAAGCAAAACCCGTTATCAACACTTTGCTGGAAGCAGGCCTTCTGGTACTTTCCGCAAAGACCAAGATCCGTCTGCTGCCTCCTCTGACCATCACACAGGAGGAACTGGACAAAGGACTTACTATTTTGGAACAGACACTGGCTTCACTTTGATTGAGAAAGGAAGATAATATATGAAACATTTTCTGAAACTTTTAGACCTGACAACAGAAGAAATCCTGGAACTGCTGGACTTGGCAGACCAGCTGAAATTACAGAAAAAACAGGGTATTGAACACCATATCCTCAAAGGCAAAACACTGGGTATGATCTTTGAAAAATCCTCCACCAGAACCCGTGTATCCTTTGAAACAGGCATGTATCAGCTGGGCGGCCATGCGCTGTTCATCAGCTCCAAAGACGCACAGATCGGCCGTGGCGAACCCACAGAAGACACCGCAAGAGTTCTGTCCCGGTATCTGGACGGCATCATGATCCGTACTTTTGAACAGGAAGAAGTGGAAACACTGGCAAAATACGGCTCCATCCCCATCATCAACGGTCTCACAGACTTCTGCCATCCCTGCCAGGTCATGGCTGACTTGCAGACCATCCGGGAACACAAAGGCAAACTGGAAGGTCTGAAGATGTGCTACATCGGCGACGGCAACAACATGGCAAACTCCCTCATCGTTGGCGGTTTAAAAGTCGGCATGTCCGTAAGCATTGCCTGCCCTAAAGATTACCAGCCTCATAAAGACGTTCTGGACTTTGCGGCACAGTATGGCGATAAATTCCAGATGACAGAAAGCCCTCTGGAAGCTGCGAAAAACGCTGACGTGGTACTGACAGACGTTTGGGCATCCATGGGTCAGGAAAGCGAACAGAAGATCAGAGAAGCCGCTTTCGCTGGCTTCCAGGTCAACGACGAACTGATGGCAGTGACAAACGAAGGCTGCATGGTACAGCATTGCCTGCCCGCTCACAGAGGCGAAGAAATCACAGCGGAAGTATTCGAAGCACACGCTGATGAAATTTTCGATGAAGCAGAAAACCGTCTGCACGCCCAGAAAGCAATTCTGGTAAAACTGATGGCAGACTAATATCCTCCAAATACAAAACCACCGGGAACAACATGTTTTCGGTGGTTTTTCATTGTACAAAAACAATTCTGATCTTTCTTTCAGAAAGGCTTGCAGAACAAAATCATCCCTATCAACGCATCCAAACCTTGCATAAAATGGGACTTTTGCAGCAGCGTTTTTTGTGTGTTGTATGCCCGAAATGACGGCATTTGCGCCTATTTCCCTACATTTTGCAGGGTTTTTTATTTTTTTTAGAAAAATTAGAAAAAATCCGTTGACAAACGCCAAAGTTCTGTTATAATGATATCAATTAGTAAACGATAATAATTATTAATTAATAAATATTTTAGTGTGTAAGGAGGAAAATATTATGATGAATCTGAAAGGTACAAAAACTGAAGCCAACCTGATGGCAGCATTTGCTGGTGAATCCCAGGCAAGAAACAAATACACATATTACGCAAGCAAAGCAAAAAAAGAAGGCTATGAACAGATCGCAGCTCTGTTCCTGGAAACAGCAAACAACGAAAAAGAACACGCAAAAATCTGGTTCAAACTGCTCCATGACGGCGCTGTTCCTTCCACAGCTGAAAACCTGCTGGACGCTGCACAGGGTGAAAACTACGAATGGACAGACATGTACGCTACATTCGCGAAAGAAGCAAGAGAAGAAGGCTTCGACCGCATCGCTTACCTGTTTGAAGCAGTAGGTCAGATCGAAAAACATCACGAAGAACGTTACCGCAAACTGCTGGAAAACGTTGAAGGCGGTCTGGTATTCTCCAGAGATGGCGACATGATTTGGCAGTGCGCAAACTGCGGCCACATCCACGTTGGCAAACAGGCACCTCAGGTTTGCCCCGTTTGCGAACATCCTCAGGCTTACTTCCAGATCGAAGCAAAGAACTACTAATACAAAAAACATCCTTGATTTTTGATACTCTCTTATCCCAATTTTTCATAGAACACCAAACAAAAAAACGACGGTTTCATACCGTCGTTTTTTTCTGTACTTTATTATGGAGCATCCAGGCGCAGGCCAAGGCGCAGAAAGCCAGAACGCCGCCGCCCAGCCCCAGCAGGCGCATATCCAGTTTTTCCACGATGGCGCTGCCGCAGACAGAGCCAAAAGCAATGCCGAAGTTAAAGGAAAAAGAATTGGTGGAGGCCGCCAGGGTAATGGCGCCGGGATATTCCGCCGTGGCAATGTTCAGCACATTGACCTGTATGGGAGAATTTTGCAGATACATGAGCAGACCAATGGCAAAGATCACCGCCATACCTGCCACAGCATTCCCCAATACCACAGGCAGGAGAAACATACATACCGCCAGGGCAACATAAGTGAACCGCAGTTTATAAATGCCATTTTTCAGTGCCATACGACCGGAAATAAGGTTGCTGAAAAGCACCATAACCCCAAAGAGCAGCAATACAAAGCTGATGTACTGGGCAGGAATCCCCACGTAGTCCTCAAATACGGGGGTCAGGTACGTATATAAAACATAAGAAGCAGAAGCGCCAAAGAATACCGTCAGGATACTCAGCAAAATGCGGCTGTCTTTCAGCAGGACAAACTGCTGCATGATGCCGGAAGGTACTTTTTCATGTTTTCTGGGCAAAGAAAGAAACATGAGAGCCAATACCAAAATGCTGCACAGGGTAATGCCCACAAAAGCCGCCCGCCAGCTAAGCACATGGCTGATGGTGGTACCAATGGGCACGCCGAAAATAGACGCCAGAGAAAATCCCGCGAACACCCAGGAAACCACCGTTGCCCGATGTTCCAGAGAAGAAATATCTGGCACAAATGTCATGGAAACGGAAATGAGGGTGCCGGAAACGATGGACAGGAGGATTCTTGCCGCCGCCAGCAAAGGATAACTGGGGGCAATGGCACAGAGGAAATTCCCCACCACAAATACCACCGTCAGGGAAATGATGAGGGCGAACCGATGGAACCGCCCTGCCAGAGCCGCCGTGAAAGGCGTTCCCACAGCATAAACAAAGGCAAACATGGAAACCAGAGAACCAGCAGTGGTGAGGGATACGGACAGTCCTTCGGAAATATCCGGCAATATCCCCACAATGATGAATTCGCTGGTGCCCAGTGCAAAACTCAGTAAAATCAAGGCAATGACAGGCATGGTGAATACCTTTTCTTTTTTTGGCATGATGCTTCTTCCTTTCTTCTTTCCAAATCCTGTATGATTATAGTCATCTCCCACCCTGCCGTCAAGAATGAAAATTCCGCCTTTTTTCAGGGAAAACGCCGTTATTTTTATGGAATCTGCCTTTCCCTTGGCAAAAATATAGCTTTTCCCTTGCAAAAGATGCGGGCTTTTCGTACAATCTACCCGTACACACTTTTTTATGGAAAGGACTGTTTTTATGCAGCAAATCATATTGGCATCCAATTCTCCCCGGAGAAAAGAACTGCTGTCCATGCTTTCTGTGCCATTCACCGTACAGGAAAGTCATGTGGACGAGCGCGCATTGGAAGAAGCAGACAGAAAAGCCGGCATCCGCCGTACACCTGCGGAACAGGCGGCATTCATGGCAGAAGCCAAAGGCACAGACGTAAGCCGCACTGCTCCTGCAAATTCCATCATCATTGCCGCCGACACCATGGTGGCTGACGGGGACACCATCCTTCACAAACCCAAGGACAAAGCCGACGCCAAAGCTATCCTCACCCATCTTTCCGGCAAAAGCCACATGGTCTACACGGGTTTATGCGTCATTTACAAAGACGCAGAAGGCAAAGAAACGGTACACGCCCAGACCATCGGCACAAAAGTGGTATTCCGCTCTTTAACGGAAGCAGAAATGGACGCTTATATTGCCACAGGAGAGCCTATGGACAAAGCCGGCGCTTACGGCATACAGGGCAAAGGTTCCCTGCTGGTGGAACGGATGGAGGGAGATTACTTCAACGTGGTAGGTCTGCCTTTGACCGCCCTTTACGAAGAACTGCGCACCCAGGGCGTTTCTCTTATGGAAAACTGGAAATAACAACACAACAGCCAAGGATTCTCCATGGCTGTTTTTCTTTGCATTTTTTCCAAAAAACCAACTGCTTTCTCATTCCTTTTGGAAAAATCTTATCAATTTCTTTATATTGCATGCAAATAGTTGACAGCGCAACGAATTTAGAAGTATACTGTGTTTGTTGCAGACGCAACTAATTTTGACTTATCCACAGAAATTGCTGGGGCGGCAGTCATTTCTGTTTGATGTTATCCACATTTCCACCGCCACTACCCACAGGAGGTACTCATGGAAAAGAAAAATCTGCGTTATTCCATCAACGCATCAGCCATCAGCCGGTATGCCAACCGGAATTTCGACCTTTGTCTGCGGCATCTTCCCATCAGCAGCGGACAGCAGTTTTTTCTGCTGCGCATCTACGAAAATCCCGGCATTCCCCTGAACGGTCTGGCACAGCTGGGCTTTTTTGACAAAGGCACTGTCAGCCGCGGTGTTCAGAAGCTGGAGGAAGCCGGCTACATCACCGTTATCACCGACGAAAACGACAGACGCTGCCGGAAACTGTTCGTCACCCCCGCCGCTATGCCCATCATCGAAACATTGCTAAATGCCAGAGAGGAATGGAACTCTGCTCTCACAGAAGGCATGACAGACGAAGAATGTCTGCTCATAGAAAAACTCATGAAACAAATGGTACAAAATGCCCAAACCTACATCGCCAAAAAGGAGGAGGAAATCACATGCAACAGCAACGAACACTGACAATGGACGGAGAAAACCCCTTGGGTGTACGCCCCATAAAGGGACTGTTATTCTCTTTTTCCATCCCTGCCATCATTTCCTGTCTGGTAAACTCCGTGTATAACATCGTCGACCAGATCTTCATTGGTCAGGGTGTAGGCTATCTGGGGAACGCCGCTACCACCATTGCTTTCCCCCTTATGACCATCATCATGGCTTTTGCCACCCTCATCGGCTCCGGCGGCAGCGCTTACGCCGCTTTACGACTGGGAGAAGGCAGAAAACGGGAAGCCCTTCTGACACTGAATAACCTGCTGGGTATCGCCATTGGTCTGGGTATCCTGCTGGCGGCAGCTGGACTGATTTTCCTGAAGCCAATCCTGACACTGTTTGGCGCAACGGAAACCACCATGCCCTACGCCATCGACTATACTTCCATCGTCCTCATTGGCGTACCTTTCAGCATGGTCAGCATTGCCCTTTCCAGTATGGCGCGTACGGACGGACACCCGCGTATGTCCATGTACGGCATCCTCATCGGTGCCGCACTGAACACTGTTCTTGACCCTATTTATATTTTCGTGCTGGACTGGGGTGTAAAAGGTGCCGCCATCGCCACAGTCACCGCTCAGTTCGTTTCCACGGTGGTGCTGTGCTACTACTTCCTGAAAAAAGGCCGTATGCGTTTTACCCGCAGATATATGAAACCCGTTGGTCGTGTCTGGTATAAAATCTTCTCTCTGGGCATTTCCTCCGGTATCACCGCTCTGGTTGCCTGTATCATGCAGGTGGTTATGAACAACTCTCTGGTTTACTATGGCAACCAGACAGAAATCACCGGCGACGTTGCCCTCAGTGCCATGGGTATCGTCATGAAAATCGCCATGATTCTGGCTTCTGTATGTATCGGCTTCGGTATCGGCGCGCAGCCCATTCTGGGCTTCAACCTGGGTGCGAAAAAATACGCCCGTGTACGCCACACTTATCTCCTTGCCGTATCCATCGCCACAGCCTCCATCCTCATTGGCTGGGCTGTATGCCAGCTGGCGCCTCATCTGGTACTGAGCCTGTTCGGGAAAGAAAA
>CATZIM010000019.1 GCA_958420075.1 uncultured Clostridia bacterium
AAATCCGGGTGGCGCCTCTCAAAGCATTCGCATATTGCGGATGCTTTTTTTTGCTTTATATTTAGATAAATATCAAAATGTTATTGACATAGAATGAAAAATGAAATAGAATACATTTAGATATATATCTAAATAAAAACAGGAGGCGATGATATGGGCATACAGGAAACTTGGAAAGCCATGAGTGACCCTACCAGACGGGAAATACTGCGTCTGCTGCGGGATAAGTCTTTGACAGCGGGAGAGATTGGTGAGCGTTTTCCGGCAACAGGAGCCACTATTTCTCATCATCTGGCGATTTTGAAACAGGCAGGGCTTATTAGCGACACGAAACAGGGGAAATATATTTTTTATGAGCTGAATTTATCGGTTTTAGAAGAAATGATGAGCTGGATGACGGCTCTGATGGGAGGCGATAGCCATGAAAGGGAAAGCGTTTCTGCTGATTCTGCTGAGCATACTGCCCCTGCTGATGGTGGCAGTTCTGTATCCTAAACTGCCGGAAATGGTTCCTGTCCATTGGGATTTGGACGGCGGCGTTACTTACGGGGAAAAAATCAAACTGTTTCCTATGGCAGGATTGAGCCTTGTATTTGGGATTCTTATGCCTCTTTTGGCAAAGATTGACCCCAGAAAACAGAATTACGAACGTTTTGCGGACGCCTATTTCGGTACAAGAATCATTCTGTTGGTGTTTATGATCGTTATGATGTCCATTACCCTAACGGAAAGTCTGTATCCCGGTCTTTTGCAGGTAGGCCGTGTGGTCTGCGCTATGGTAGCGGTACTGTTTATTCTGCTGGGAAATCTGATGCCGAAGTTTAAATCCAATTTTTTCACAGGCATGAAAACGCCTTGGGCGCTAAGCAGTGAAAATGTTTGGAACAAAACCCAGCGGCTGGGCGGCAGATTATTTTTCTTTGGTGGTTTGGTGATTCTTATGAGTTGTTTTGTGGTTCCGGAAAAACAGCTGTTTTGGGGTGCCATGGGCATTATGCTTTTGATTTGTCTGATTCCCACGGTCATGTCCTATCTTTGGTACCAGCAGGAAGTGCAGGGGAAAGAAAAGTAAGGCAGATGTAAATTTTCTGTTTGGAACTGACGGAAAATCATTGACGGACTTTTTGGAAAAAGATATAATTATGACGCTTGGAAGTATGGAAAAACATTGGTTTTCGACGCTTTCGGCGTCTTTTTATATTCAGAAGAAAAGAAAGGAGCAATCAGTAAATGACAAGAAAAAAAGATGTGTTTGTCATCGGACATAAGAATCCTGACACAGACTCTATTTGCTCTGCCATCGCATACGCAAATTTGAAAAATAAAATTTCCGACGGTAATTATGTACCCAAAAGAGCTGGGGAAGTCAGCAACGAAACCCAGTATGTACTGGACTTTTTTGGTGTAGAAAGCCCCGCATTCATCAACCATGTGGGTACACAGGTAAAAGACGTGACCATTAAGATCACACCCAGCCTGTCCAAAGAAATGTCTCTGAAAAACGCATGGATTACTATGAGAGATATGCAGGAAGCGACCATGCCTATCGTAAACGAAGGCAAACTGGAAGGTATCATTTCTGTCAAAGATATTGCCACAGCCAACATGGATATTTATGAAACCAGAATTCTGGCAATGTCCAAAACAAAATATTCCAATATTCTGGATACCATTGACGGTACTATGGTAGTGGGTGATCCCGAAGAAGTGGTTCCTCAGGAAGGGAAAATCCTTATTGGTGCGGCAAACCCTGATCTGCTGGAAAACTATGTAGAACCCGGCGATATTTTGATTACAGGGAACCGTTTTGAATCCCAGCTTTGTGCCATTGAAATGAACGCAGGCTGTATCGTTGTCTGCATGGGCGCGCCTGTTTCCAAAACTATTCAGAAACTGGCGAAGGAAAATAACTGCGCTATCATCAGCACACCTCATGATACTTACATGACAGCAAGACTCATCAGCCAGAGTACCCCTCTGGGCTACTTCATGCGGAAAGAAAACCTGATTACATTCAGCGAAGATGATTTCATCAGCGATATCCGCGGCACCATGGCAAAAATCCGCCATCGTGATTTCCCTGTACTGGATAGAGAAGGCAATTATATCGGTATGCTGTCCAGACGTTCCCTGCTGGAAATGGACAACAAAAAAATCATCATGGTAGACCATAACGAAAAATCTCAGGCTGTTGACGGCATTGACGAAGCAGAAATTCTGGAAATCATTGACCATCATCGTTTGGGTGCACTGGAAACATCTATGCCCGTATATTTCCGCAACCAGCCTGTTGGCTGTACTTCTACCATCGTATATCTGATGTATCTGGAAAATCAGGTGGAAATCGAACCTAAAATGGCTGGGCTCATGTGCTCCGCTATCCTGTCTGATACATTGATGTTCCGTTCTCCCACATGTACGCCTGTGGATAAGAATGCGGCAGAAGCACTGGCAAAGATTGCAGGCATTGACATTCAGGAACATGCAGAAAAAATGTTCCGTGCAGGCAGCTCTCTGGCAGATAAAACACCAGAAGAAATTTTCTATCAGGACTTCAAGAAATTCAGCGCCAACGGCGTAAACTTCGGTGTGGGCCAGATTTCCTCTCTGGATAAAACAGAACTGGAAGAACTGCGTCCGAAAATCGCAGAATTCATGGAAAACTCCGACAGAAACGATGTGGATATGATGTTCTTCCTGCTGACAAATATCATGGAAGAATCTTCTGACATGGTATTTGTAGGCGAAAACGCAAAAGAACTGGTGGAAGCTGCTTTTGGTGCTCCCGCAGACGAAAATCATATTTACCTGCCTGGTGTCGTTTCCAGAAAGAAACAGTTCGTACCCCGTGTGCTGGGTGCTATCCAGCAGTAAGGCGGTTTGGATATGAAAACTTACAAAATGGTGTTGTGTTATGATGGCAGCCGGTACAACGGCTGGCAGAAACAGGGCAACACAGACAATACATTGCAGGAAAAATTGGAAAAAATCCTGACAGATATTGCCGGCGCGGAAACAGAAATCGCCGGTTCCGGTCGGACGGACGCAGGCACCCATGCAAAAGGGCAGGTTGCCAGCTTCCGCATGGACTGGAAAGGAACAGCCGCAGAACTTTTGACAGAAATCAATGGACGACTGCCGGAAGATGTAGGGGCTCTTTCTCTGGAAGAAGCGGAACCTAGATTCCACGCCAGACTGAACGCCAAAGCAAAGAGATATGTATACACCATCTGGACGGGAGAAATGCCTCCCGTTTTCTGGCGGAAATACAGTTTCTGGTGCAAAGATAAATTGGATGTGGAAGCCATGAAACAGGCGGCTTCTGCCTTTGTGGGTACCCATGACTTCAAGAGTTTTTGCGCAAACAAGCGTATGAAAAAGTCTACGGTGCGCACCATTTATGATATTGACATCAAACAGAAGGAACAGCGGCTGGTACTGTCTTTTACAGGCAACGGCTTTTTGTACCAGATGGTGCGGATCCTCACAGGCACCCTCATTGAAGTGGGAGAAGGTAAACGCAGCGCACGTGAAATGGAGGAAATTCTAGCAGCAGAAAACAGGGAGGCAGCTGGTTTTACAGCGCCTTCCCGTGGCTTGATGCTGGATGAAGTATTTTATGAACCTTATGGGAAAGGAACGGAGATGCCATGATTCGGATTGCTGACTTAAAACTGCCTTTGGGCAGAGAAGAAATCCTGCTGAAAAAACGGGCGGCAAAACAACTGCATATCCCTGTGGAACAGATCGCATCATGGCGGATCTTCAAAAAATCACTGGATGCCCGGAAAAAAGATCGTATCCATTATGTCTGCGTGGTGGATGTGGCTGTGGACAATGAAACCAAGGTGCTGGCAGGGGTGAAAGGGGACAAAAACGTTTCCAAAACCCCTGATTTGTCTTATCATTTCCCGGAAGGCAAATGCCAGATGGAAAAACGCCCGGTGGTTGTGGGCTTTGGCCCGGCGGGTATGTTTGCGGCGCTGATCTTGGCACAGATGGGTCTGAAGCCCATTGTGCTGGAGCGTGGCGGCGATGTGGACAGCCGCAAGGAAGCTGTGGACAAGTTCTGGCAGACAGGACAGCTGGATGTGGATAACAACGTCCAGTTCGGCGAAGGCGGCGCAGGGACATTTTCCGATGGGAAACTGACCACCCGTATCAAAGACCCCAGATGCCGAAAAGTGCTGGAGGAATTTGTGGCGGCAGGTGCGCCGGGGGAAATCCTTTACGATAGCAAGCCGCACATTGGTACAGACCTGCTCCGTGGTGTTGTGAAAGAAATTCGGCAGAAAATCATTTCTTTGGGAGGCGAAGTGCGCTTTTTCTCCAAAGTGACAGATATTTTCTCGGAAAACGGCATGGTGACAGCCGTGGAAATCAATGGAAAAGAACGTCTGGATGCTTCTGATGTGGTATTGTCATTGGGACACAGCGCCAGAGATACTTTTACCATGCTTTATGAAAAAGGCTTTGCTCTGGAACAGAAACCTTTTGCCATGGGGGTGCGTATTGAGCATCCACAGGAAATGGTGAATGTTTCCCAGTACGGCGAAGCGGCAGACCAGCTTCCGGCGGCAGATTACCGCCTGACCTATACCACCACCAAAGGCAGAGGGGTTTATACCTTCTGTATGTGCCCCGGCGGTTATGTGGTGGCAGCGGCTTCGGAAGAAGGTCGTCTGGCTGTTAACGGCATGAGCGAACATGCCAGAGATGGACAGAACGCCAATTCCGCATTGCTGGTGCAGGTGTTCCCTGAGGATTTTGGCAGTGAACATCCTCTGGCGGGTATGTATTTCCAGCGGGAATTGGAAGAAAAAGCTTTTCAGGCTGGCGGCGGCAACTATACAGCCCCTGTCCAGACCGTAGGCAATTTTTTGCAGGACAAAGAAAACGCTTTTGGACAGGTGCGTCCCACTTATGCGCCCAAAACGGTTTTTGCGGATATGAAAGAAATTTTCCCGGAATTTATGACGGAAGCCATGGCGGAAGCATTGCCGGCTATGGGACGGCGGCTGAAAGGCTTTGACCGGGATGACGCTGTGCTGACGGCTGTGGAAAGCCGCAGTTCTTCTCCTGTGCGTATTCTGCGGGGAGAAGGGGGACAGAGCCTTTCTCTGACAGGATTGTATCCCACAGGTGAAGGGGCAGGCTATGCCGGCGGTATTGTGTCAGCGGCAGTGGACGGCGTTGTGGCGGCAGAGCATATTTTCCGCAGACATGTAAAATAAAAAATTTGAAGTGGATTCCTGACATTTTCAGGACTTGCTTCATAAGAAAAAAGATAGCTGGAGTCTTTGAGATAGAAGGATTCCAGCTATCCTATTTTTAGATTGTATTTGAAATGTTTTTAGGCAAAAGGAGGAGAGGACATGGACTTGGAAAAATGGCTGGCAGATTGGACAGCCTGTGTAGATGGTATTTTCGGGGAGCGGATACGTTTTCTGGGTATACAGGGCAGTTACGGCAGAGGAGAAGCCACAGCGGAAAGCGACATTGACGTGGTGCTTTTGCTGGATGCATTGAAACTGGAAGATTTGCAGGCATATGATGAAGCTGTGTCTGCTTTGCCTTTTCGGGAGAAACTCTGCGGTTTCGTAGGCGGCTGGGAAGAACTGATTCATTGGGATAAAGCCGATTTGTTCCAGTTTATACAGGATACAACACCTTTACGGGGCAGTCTGGATGCCCTTTGGTGCGAAATCACAAAAGCGGACATCCGGCGGGCAGTTCATAAAGGCGCTTGCGACCTGTACCATGGCTGTGTCCACAATTTCCTCCATGAAAAAGACGGGGAGATGCTGAAAGCTTTTTATAAAGGCGCTGTTTTTGTGGTGCAGGCAGTGGTTTATCTGCAAAAAGGCGTTTATGGAAAGAAAAGAACGGATTTGGAGCAGTTGGCAGAAGGTATGGAAAAAGAAGTTTTATCCATGGCAAAAGAGCTGAAAGGACAAAACGAAATTTCCAGAGAATTGTTTGAACAGGGCAGCCGTCTTTTGCTTTGCTGGACAGGGCGACTTATCAAAGAAGAAAAATAAAAGAGCTGGAATCCTTTAGGGGCATCTTCATAAGAAAACAAAGAAAGCCGAAATCCTGATACTACTGCGGATTTTGGCTTTCTGATTCTGGATGAGATTTTGTTTGGTATGTTTTCTTATGGAGACAGCTGTCGCAATTCCCCTTAAGAAATCTATCAAACAGAAAAACAATGTTTTCTTAAGGGGAAGTTGCTTTGTGAGGATTCCAGCTTTTTTTATGCGTTGTTTTGCAGCAGTCTGTTTTTGTATCTGTATGACCAGAAGTAAGACAGAACCGCCCAGCAAATGGGCAAAAGCCCAAAGAACATAGCGCCGGGAGCATCATCCGCTTCTGCCAGACCAATCCAGAAAGGGATTACCAGCAGAAAAAGGATACCGTAAGTGATGGCGCAAATTTTGATTTTCCGTAAAGTCTGTACCACTGTGCCTGTTTCCCGTGCAGTGCTGTCTGTTTGGCATAAGAAACGATAGCCGTAAAACAGCCCTGTGAAAAAGGGAATGGCAGAGAGGTAAATGGCAAGGAGTATGGGATAGAAATACTGTCGGTAAGGCGGCTGAATGGGGTCTGTGATGGCAAGATACAGGATACAACCGCCGAATAGGGCGGCGCCCAGTGCCAACAGAACCAGCAGGATTTTCAAAAGCCTATTTCTCAGATTGCCCATGTGCTCCCTTCTTTCCTGTGATTATTCCACGTTGGTGATGACCATAGCGGCGTCTTTGCTTTCCTGGGTATAAGTGAATGTGATGGCGTCGCCTACGTTATATTCCTGCAGTTTGGATGCCACGCTGCTGTCTGTGAACTGGTAAGCGTTAACGGTGCCATCGGGCAGTGTCATTTCTGCCGTATGTCCGTCGGAAAGACCATTGTAAACAGCATTCACTGTGGTTTCATTGGAAGCGGTTTCAGAAGATGTGGTGCCGGAAGTCTGGCTGTCATCTTCATTGTCTGTGGTTTCTATGGGTGTTACGCTGGCAACGCTGTAAAGGTACATAGGATCGGAGATGCCGTCAGCGTATGTATTGTTGGTCATGGTAACGGTCCAGGAACCGATGATGTCCTGATCTTCCATGAGGGAAACCAGATCTGCCTGCACAGTGACAACACCGTCTTCTTCGCCTTTGAATGTCAGTTTGGTTTCTGCCAGCCCAATGTCGCCTCTGCCAAAGGTGTAGGCATCTGTGCTTTCGTCATAAGTGACACGGCTGGAAAGGCTGTCGGGCAGTTCCAGCAGGTCGTCATAGTCCGCAAAAAGGGCAATAGCCAATTCCTGAACGGCTTTGCTGGGCAATGTGATGGATTCATCGGTCACTTCTGCCAGCTGATGTTCACTGCCGTACTGTCCTGCGAAATATGCAAGGGCTGTCCAGAAAAATTCAGGGTCCTGGGGGTCATATTCCATGCCGTTTTCCAACATGCACCGCACCAGAGAGTCTACGGGCGCTGTCATGTCGTCAACGGCTTGTGCCTGTTCTTCAGCGGTCATTTCCTGTGTTTGTGGGGGTTCTTCGGTTTCTGTATTGGCGGTGCAGGCAGCGGTGCCCAGCATCAGCATGCAGACAACCAGGGAAGATGTCAGTCGTTTCATATGTATTCCTCCTTTGGAATCTATCACAAAATAACAATTGTCCTTTTTTATATTACTAGTATATACAATCATTATAAATAAAATATGACGAAAGTCTTTCTTTTTTTTGAATTTTCTGAAATCCATTGACAGAAAAGTGTATGATTGCTATCATACAGTTAAGAAGTGTATGATAAGCATAGTACACTTGAGAGGAGGTGACAGACGGTGGTGAATTTTTCTGATCTGCAGCTGCATGATATGGAGCCGGTCTATGTGCAGATCGTGCGGCACTTGAAACGGGCGATCTTTCTGGGGGAAGCGGCTGTTGGGGAAAGCCTGCCTTCCCGCAGGGAGCTGGCGGCGCAGCTTTGTATCAATCCAAACACGGCGCAGAAAGCCTTTCGGCTTATGGAGGAAGAAGGGCTCATACAAACACCGAAAAACGCGGCCAGCACAGTTTTTTATGATGAAGAAACATTGGGCAGGATTCGGCAGGAGATGACGGGGGATCTGGTGCGGCAATTTGTGGCGGAGGCCAAGGAAAACCGTCTGACCTTGGCAGAAGTGATGAAAATGGTAGAGGAAGCATGGCAGGAAAGAGGGGAAGATGTATGAAACAAACAGCATTGCTCAGTGGATATGTGTTTCAGTGGAATATGAAAAAAGGTGGATGGGCCGTTTATGTCCTTTCCATTCTGGTGGGGGTTATCAGTGCCATTTACCGGGGGTATACAGGATTGGCAGGAGAAACATCTTCTTATCGGGCAAAGGGTTTTCTGCCCTATGAACTTATCATTGACCAGAGTTTGATTCCCGTTTTCTTTGGTATAGGACTTTTGGCACTGCTGCTTTTGCAATATATGCAGCTGCGTCAGTATCGGAAGGAAGGCAAAGGCATTTATACCTTTCTGACACTGCCCATGAAAGGCAAGCAGGTGGCAGATGCTTTTCTGTTCCAGGCTTTGGCAATGGTATTTCTGTATTATGCCCTGTGGCTGGTGGTTATTGTGGTCATGTATTTCCCCATGATGCACTGGATGGTGAGTCTGGCTGCAAAACAAGAATTTCTCATGGATGACGGCAGTATTTTGACAGGCATTGATGCCACACGGAATAATGGACTGTTTCTGGCATTTCTGCGTAGCGAGTTTTTGAGCATCGTTTATAGTTTGGATTGGAAGGCGATGCTGTGTGTGTTGTGTATGCTGTGTTTCTTAGGCGTATGTGTTGTTTATCTGGGATTGCAGAAATATTCATTCATAACAGGTGTGTTGATTGCGGCACTGGGTATTATGGAGCCTTTGCTCCTCTATAATGATTTGTATCGTGGGCGTTTGCAGGGCGATCCCATGCAGTATTTCTGGGATCTGTTGATTTTGATTGTTTTAATCAGCATGATTTTAGGTATGCGGAAAGATTTTCAAGAACCGGTTGCAAGGTAGAAAGGGGGGATACCATGAAAAAATGGAAAATCTATTTGCCCCTCCTGTCCCTTTGTGGTTCTTTGGTGGTAATCGGTGGTATCTGGGGAAGTGTCTGGAATCACACATGGAGCGGACAGCTGGAGCTGACCCATCTGGATGGGGATAAAAACGCACTGGCAGATTTTACCATAGAAGGAAAAATTACAGATCACCCAAATGAATGGAATTTTTCCATACAAAATGGTGAGCTGGAAAAAACAAATTTCTACATGTGGACAGGAGCAGAATTTGCGTATCCCATAAACCCAATGGGCGGTACATGGAAAGAAGGCGATTTTGAGGTTTGGCATTGCGTTGGCAGTCTTGTGCCGACAGAAGATAGTCAGATAGAAATCAAAGATATGGTGGATTTAACAGTACTGGACGAAAATACCTATTTTGCAGGCGAGGCTTATCAGGAGGATGGCACTTTGCAGGGGACAACCACTACTTTTGACAAAGGTCAGGTGGTATTTCAGTTGGAGATGCAAGCCAGAGCTGAAGGGGGAGCAAAATTCCGAGACTGGAATTATGAAATTCCCACCCAATTGATATATACACCAGAAAAACCTATTTCAGAAGTCTATGTGGAAAATGGCGAAAATTTCAGTGAAACCAATATCAGTGACAAATGGGGAGGGAACGCACCATTGCTGGTGTGGTCAAAAGAACGGGAAATGCTCTACGGCACGATGGCAACCAATTCCTATTGCAGCGGCAGTATTGGGCTGTACTGTTTCGGCCCTGATCCGGCAGAGGACTACACATCTGCTTCTGGGGAGGATGAACGGATCATAACAGAACCCTTTGCTACATTGGCGGAGATTCCGGTAAGCGAAAACCGTTGGGTATTAGGTCTGGAAGATGTAGGCGAAGGGCTGCTCTTATTCATCGGGGAGGCTGACAGCGTTACAGCGGAGCTTTACAGCTATGAAGGTGAGCTTCTGGACAGCAAAAACATACAGACAGGTGAGCCTGTCCATGAAATTGAAGTACAGCAGACAGACTGGGAAAGCGGCAGAGGTATCTACGTGAAAGGTTCTCAGAACATAGAAGAAAATGCGTATTTTGTTCATTGCTTTGCAGGTTACTGGGTGGAGGATGGGACCCTTTCCCTTGTGTACCTGCCGGAGGATGGACAGGGGGATGTGACCCGCACAGCAGTGGGGAAAGACCGCGTGCTGACGATCCGTTATAAAGAAGGAGAGTGGGGCGGCAAAGCAGAAGCGGTTCATGGCAACATTTGGAATGGTCTGGAACTATGCGTTTACGATACGGCAGAAGACCTTGCCGGTAGATGGATATACCGTGGAGAGTTAGAAACAGATATTGATGAAGATATGTTGGAATTTTTAGCTACATCTAAAACGGAGGAAAGCAACCAGAGCATCCAGAGACAGAACTTGCG
This sequence comes from uncultured Clostridia bacterium, assembly GCA_958420075.1. GTDB lineage: Bacteria > Bacillota > Clostridia > Lachnospirales > Anaerotignaceae > Anaerotignum. The sequence goes on from CATZIM010000019.1 coordinate 10,484, forward strand.
GGGACCAGGCGGATGGAATCGTTATCTGAAGGTTATGGATATTTCAGGCAAAGGAGGACGTGTATGGGAAGAAGGTTCATGGTACCATTATTGATCGTATGTTCTTTGCTGGTGTCTGTGGCAGCACTGATGGGAATTTCTATGCTTTGGCAGCAGGAAACTTTAGCTGTACGGGATATACAGGGCAGTCCTTCGGCACTGGAACCCTATCAGGTGACAGGAAACTGGGGGGATGATTTCCACAATCTTTCTTTCACGTTATCGCAGGGGGAAATACAAAGGGACGTTTCCTTTGAAAAGGAAGAAGAAACACCGCCAGAAATAGAAGAATGGAAAGCGGAGATTGGCGGCATGGAACAGTATGTGCGGTTGGAGTTGGGCGGACGTATACTGCTGCCCACGGAGGATACAGAAATCATTGCTGACGCAGGTCTGCCTGACACCCGTTCTGAAATAGAACAGGCAGTGTGGAAAAGATTCTGCCAGAGAGAAAAAACGTGGTTTTCCGGAGAGGAAAAAACCTTTCCTACGGGCAGCATACAATACGGCAAAGGGCAGGTCTATATGCAGCAGGATGTTATTTTCCATGAACAGCCAAATATGAGAGCAAGTGTCGTATATCGAGCTGACGAAAATGGCGTTCAGGAATTAAACGGCACAGCTTGCCGCAGTGTCTGGGTGCCTTTTTCTCTGCCCTATGAGGGAGAAGTGACCATGGAATGGAAAGCGGACGGCGATGTGGATTATGAGATGGATGAGCAGGAAGTGGATTTGCCCCATGTGGTGCCTGTTGGAGCGGTGCTGGATGATAAGCTGTATCTGACAGGACGAGTATCCTATGCTTACAGAGAAGGCATTATCGGCATTTACGCTTATGATCTGCAGGAACTTTATGACGCAGGCGCTCCTTACAATACCCAAGAATTTGTGGAGCCGGAAATGATTTTTGGGGAAGATATGGTAAATGCCCATCGGTGGATATTGGGGATAGAAACTGTGGGGGATCATCTGCTTTTTATCAAAAGAGACAACAATACAGTCATTCTGGAAACCTATGACAAAGACGGCAAAATGCTGGACAGAGCGGAAGTAAAAACGAAGCGAAACGTCTATGAATATACCCTTTCCCAAAGTGCGTGGGAAGGCGGAAATGGCGTTTTGTTCACATGGGATGTGGGCAATACCAGCTACAGTTTTGAATCTGTGGAAACCACCAGTATCTCCATAGACAGCCAGGGAAAGATTATCCACCGTTTTACCATTACAGACAGTCCATGGGTAGCGGCTGTTTGCGGCAAAGACAGTTTTCTGACGCTGGAGGAGGCAAAAATGGATGTGCCCGGCGGGTCTGACTTCTTTTATCGGGGGGATACTATACCGAAACAGTATTTCCTGACGGTATACAGCAGAGATTTGAAGCAGATTCTCTATCGTGGTGAGCTGGTCACCGATGGAGTAGACGATACCAAGGGGATTTATGGAGCCTTTCTGACAAAAGAAAGCCATCAGCATGTGGGTAAAAAATTTCTGGTATCTGACACATGGAAGTATATTTCCGGCAGGAGATATTTTTCCAACATAGAAATGACATATACGGGGGTGGAAACATGATTGAAGGCAAACACATCTTTTTTACATACGGAAACCCGGAAACAGATAAAAATCCTGTACTGAATTATGTGGATTTACAGATTCCCGATGGACAGATCGTAGGGCTTTTTGGGGAAAACGGTGCCGGAAAGTCTACGCTTCTGCGGCTTATGGCGGGACTTATGGTGCAGAAGGATAACGGCTGTCAGATTTTGCTGGATGGAACGCCTGCTACACAGGTAAGAGGAGAGGTTGCCTGCATTTTTGAAGAAGGCACTTTCCTGCCGGATCTGACACCGAAGCAGTATGGAGATTTTCTGGCGGATTTCTTTCCCAAGTTTGACAGAGATTATTATGATAAGCTTATAGCATTTTTCAAACTGGAGGAGAAAGCGGCAAAGCATATGTCACGGGGGCAGAAAGCAAAGCTGGAAATTGCGGCAGGCCTTGCCAAGCGGACGAAATATATCTTCATGGATGAGCCATTTCTGGGGAAAGATGCCCTGACAAGACAGGATTTTATGAAGATTTTGTCCGGCAGTCTGACAGGAGAGGAAACCCTCGTGCTGGTTACCCACGAACTGGAGGCTGTGGAAACATTCATTGACAGAGCCATTGTCATTCACAAAGGCAAGCTGGCGGCAGACGTGGAAATGGATGACCTGCACCATGAAGGCAAAAACCTGATGGTACTGCTGAAAGAAACGGTGGGCTATGACGAAAACGCCTATCGCGATCTCTTTGCAGAGGAATGACATTTTTTGACGGTATAAAAAGAGAGAAAAAGAGAGTGGAAAAAGCATCTGATAAACGGATTTTTTTCTGCTCTTTTTCTTTTTGGGGATACTTTTTGATGGTGGTTGCAAAAATGGCAGAACCTTTGAAAAATTTTGGTATAAATGTGACGAAAAAATATTTCATATAATTTCTCTAGGATTTGCTACCGCCTTTATTGACATGGGTTTGGGGCTATGCTATACTTTTTGATGTTAGTTATGGTTTACTTTTTTAGATGAAGATAGATACGAGGTAGAAAATATGACATTGCATCAATTACCCATTGGACAGTCCGCCATCATTACCAAGGTGGGCGGCGAAGGGGAACTGCGTTACCGTTTTCTGGATATGGGGCTCATCCCCAAGACAAAAGTAACGGTGACAAAAGTGGCTCCCATGGGTGACCCCATCGAAATCAGGCTCAGAGGCTATACCCTGACCCTGCGGGTGGAGGACGCCAAAAATATTGAAATCACACAAGAGGGGGTTGACCTATGATCTTTGCATTGGCAGGCAATCAGAACTGCGGGAAAACCACTCTTTTCAATCAGCTGACAGGCTCTAACCAGCATGTGGGCAACTTTCCCGGCGTAACTGTAGACCAGAAGGTTGGGCAGATGAAAAGCCAGCCAGACTGTTCTGTGGTGGACTTGCCGGGGATTTACTCTCTCAGACCTTATACAAACGAGGAAATCGTCACAAGAGATTTCCTGTTGAATGAAAAACCTGACGGCATCATCAACATCGTAGATGCCACCAATATTGAACGAAATCTGTATCTGACATTACAGCTCATGGAAATGCGGATTCCCATGGTTTTGGCGCTGAACATGATGGACGAAGTCCGCAACAACGGCGGTACCATCAATGTGGAAAAAATGTCCGAAGCGCTGGGTATTCCTGTTGTGCCCATCAGTGCTGCAAAGAATGAAGGTATCGAAGAACTGGTACAGGCGGCAGTTCGTGTGGCAAAGGAAAAACAGCTGGCAAAAGTGGTAGACTTCTGTAAGCAGGGGCCTGTTCACCGCTGTATCCATTCCGTTTGTCACCAGATTGAAGACCATGCGGAAAAAGCCGGTTTGTCCGTGCGTTTTTCCTGTTCCAAACTTATCGAAAATGATACCCGTATTGTAGATATGCTGCAATTGAGCCAGAACGAATTGGAACTGGTGGAACACAGTATCATCGAAATGGAAGCGGAAGCGGGTATGGACAGAAATGCCGCATTGGCAGGCATGCGTTATGACTTCATCGAAAGCGTTTGCGCCGATACGGTCATCAAATGCGAGGAAAGCAAAGAACATATCCGCAGCGTGAAAATCGACAGCATTCTGACCCATAAGTATTTTGCCATCCCCATATTCATATTGGTGATGTTTCTGGTATTTTTCCTGACATTCAACGTCTTTGGGGCAGTGCTCAGTGATTTGCTGTCCATGCTCATTGACGATATCACCGCATTGGTGGATAAAGGTTTGACGGCTTACGGCATCAACCCTGTGGTACATAGCCTGGTGATCGACGGTATCTTTGCCGGTGTGGGCAGCGTTCTTAGCTTCCTGCCTATCATCGTGGTACTGTTCTTCTTCCTGTCTATTCTGGAAGATACCGGCTATATGGCAAGAATTGCCTTTGTTATGGATAAACTGCTCCGTAAGATTGGTCTTTCCGGCAGAAGTATCGTGCCTTTGCTGGTGGGCTTCGGCTGTACGGTGCCTGCGGTCATGGCAAGCCGTACCCTTTCTTCGGAACGTGACCGCCGCATGACCATC
>CATZIM010000020.1 GCA_958420075.1 uncultured Clostridia bacterium
CCTGGGCGAAATGCGCGCTTCCACCAACCCTCTGGCATACTGCGAAGGCGGTTTCTACGGCGGTCATCTGGGCATCCACGACAAAATCAAACCTTTGCTGAAGGCTGCTACTGCTTCTTTCGGCATCACTGCTCTGAACGAGCTGCAGGAGCTCTATAACGGCAAATCTCTGGTGGAAGACGGTCAGTTTGCCATCGACACATTGCAGCACATCAACGATAAAGTAGCGGAATTCAAGAAAGCCGACGGCAATCTGTATGCTATTTACGGCACTCCTGCAGAAAGCCTCTGCGGCCTGCAGGTAACACAGTTCCGCAAAAAATACGGCGTAGTGGAAAATGTATCCGACCGTCCTTACGTAAGCAACTCTTTCCACTGCCATGTAACAGAAGACATTTCCCCTATCCAGAAACAAGATTTGGAAAAACGTTTCTGGGATCTGTCCAACGGCGGCAAGATTCAGTATGTAAAATACCCCATCGACTACAATTTGGACGCGATCCGCACACTGGTGCGCCGTGCCATGAAGATGGGCTTCTATGAAGGGGTAAACCTTTCTCTGGCATACTGCGACGACTGCGGCCATCAGGAACTGGAAATGGATGTATGCCCGAAATGCGGCAGCAAAAACCTGACAAAAATCGAAAGAATGAATGGATATCTGTCTTACTCCCGTGTCAAAGGCGATACTCGTCTGAATGAAGCAAAAATGGCAGAAATCGCAGAAAGGAAGAGTATGTAATGCGTTACCACAACATCACAAAAGACGATATGCTCAACGGCGAAGGGCTGCGAGTGGTTTTGTGGGTGGCAGGATGCTCCCACGGCTGCAAAAACTGCCAGAACCCTATCACCTGGGACCCCAACGGCGGTCTGCCCTTTGATGAGGCTGCCAAAGCAGAAATTTTTGCAGAACTGGAAAAAGACTACATCAGCGGCATCACATTCAGCGGCGGCGACCCCTTATACATGGGCAACCGGGAAGATGTGACAGCACTGGCAAAAGAAATCAAAGAAGCCTTTCCAGACAAAAAAACTTGGCTCTACACAGGCTATCTTTGGGAAGAAGTCAGCGCTCTGCCCATTATGGCATATCTGGACGTTATCGTAGACGGACGTTTTGTGGAAGAACTGAAAGACCCTCAGCTCCACTGGAAAGGCAGCTTTAACCAGAGGATCATCGACGTACAGAAATCCCTGGAAAAAGGCACCATGTACCTTTACCACGCGGAATAAAGCAATACAGAAAGGAAGAAATCAATGGTTTCCATCAGAATCAAATATCTCAGCGACAAAATCGAAAAACTGCGCTACATCGACGGCAAATCCGACTGGATTGACCTGCGGGCAGCAGAAAGAGTGGAACTGAAGGCAGGCGAATTCCGCCTGATCCCTCTGGGCATCGCCATGGAGCTGCCTAAGGGCTATGAAGCACATATCGTACCCAGAAGCTCTACTTTCAAGAACTTCGGCGTTATCCAGACCAATCACTGCGGCATTGTGGACGAAAGCTACTGCGGCGATAACGACCAGTGGTTCTTCCCCGCTCTGGCTATGCGCGACACCGTCATTGATGTAAACGACCGTATCTGTCAGTTCCGTATTTTTGAGCACCAGCCCGCTATTTCTTTTGACGAAGCAGAAACACTGGGCAACGACGACCGTGGCGGCATCGGCTCCACTGGCAAGAATTGAGGCGATAATATGACAGACCTGACTTTTCGGTTTGCAGAGCGGAAAGATATCCCCCTGATTCTGCGGTTTATCAAAGAACTGGCGGATTATGAAGGACTTCTTTCTGAAGTAGTTGCAACGGAAGAAATTCTGGAAACCTGGATTTTTGATAAAGAAAAAGCAGAAGTGCTGCTGGCTGTGGATAAGTCCGGCGAAGAAATTGGCTTCGCACTGTTTTTCCACAACTTCTCCACATTTCTGGGGAGAGCCGGCATTTATCTGGAAGATTTATATGTATCCCCTGTCCATCGTGGCAAGGGCTACGGCAAAGCCATTTTGCAGAAACTGGCGCAGATTGCTGTGGAACGGGGCTGCGGCAGACTGGAATGGTGGTGTCTGGATACCAACACCCCTTCCATCGGGTTTTATCTCTCCTTAGGGGCGGAACCCATGTCCGACTGGACGGTGTACCGTCTGGCAGGAGATACTCTGAAAAATATGGCAGAAAATTAAGCACAAAAAAGCAGAAAATTCCTCTAATGGAAATTTTCTGCTTTTCTTTTTTACTTCAAACGTATAAGCCGCACCAGAAAAAACGCCAATGACCCTAAGGTTACCAGCAGGAACAGCGGCAAAAACTGGGGCGGCAGATTTCCGCCAAAGGCCGACTGAAACACCAGATAGGAAAACAGCACCGCAATGATGAGCTTCAGTGTACCCAGCATATTCTTCAGTGTGCGATACACGCTCTCCTGATTTTTGGGTGTAACCTGTACCCCTGTATTCCAAATCTGCGGAAAATGCTCCACTACAGACAGGGCAAGGAACATAACCCAGCCCACTGCCATGAGCACCCACAGAGAGCCTTTGCCTGCCATACGGTCTACATGCCCTCTGAAGTCATAATGCACTGGAATGTGCACTGCAATCTGCTTCCAGACCGTCAGCAGCCATGCGGTGGTTCCACCCAAAGAACACACGCCTATGACATTGACCAATATATCATATGGACTTCTCGGAATTTTCATAATACTCCCCCATCCATTGCAAAATTCTGGTTTTGTCTATGATACCACATTCTTGCTCAATCCGCAAAAAAAAGAAGAAGCAAGAGGCGCTTCACCAGAAAAGAAAGAAAGCCGAAACCCTGATATACAAAGGATTTCGGCTTTTCTATTTTGATTGATGTTTTTATCTTGTGTACCTAAGGAAACCGTCTTTCATGTTTCTTTCTTTTGCAAAATTTGTTTTTATTCAGCTGCTACTTCAAATACAGGTGCTACAGCGCCTTCGAATGTTTCGTTGATGTAGTCAGCGATTTCCTGAGAGTTCAGAACTTCCATCAGTGTCTGCAGTTCAGGTCTTGTTTCGTCGCCATTGCGAACTGCTACAACGTTCTGGTATGTTTCTGCTGCCAGAGAGTCAGCTTCTTCGATTGCCAGTGCGTCAGAGATGCTCAGACCGCCGCTCAGTGCATAGTTACCGTTGATAACAGCGATATCCAGAGAGCTCAGGGACAGAGGCAGCTGCGCAGCTTCCATTTCAACGATTTCCAGGTTATGAGGGTTTTCTACGATATCCAGTTTTGTTGCTGCTACGCCAGCGTCTTCTTTCAGTGTGATCAGGCCGTTAGATTCCAGCAGCAGCAGTGCTCTTGCTTCGTTTGTTGCGTCATTGGGTACACCTACTTTTGCGCCGTCAGGCAGAGATGCCAGATCGCTGGAGTTGCCTGCGAAAATGCCCATGGGTTCATAGTGAACAGCGCCCAGAGCTACCAGATCCATGTCGTTGTCAGCGTTGAACTGATCCAGGTAAGGCTGATGCTGGAAGTAGTTTGCATCCAGGTCGCCTGTGTTCAGTGCCAGGTTCGGCTGCACATAGTCTGTAAATTCTACGATTTCCAGTGTAACGCCTTTTTCTGCCAGCAGAGGCTGTGCAGCTTTCAGGATTTCCGCATGAGGGGAAGGAGAAGCGCCAACTTTGATGGTTGTGCCTTCTGCTGTTGTGGTTGTAGCTTCGTCTGTTGTTTCATTTGTTGTTGTGCTGCCGCAGCCTACAGCGCCGAATGCCAAAGCTGCTGTCAATAAAATACCGATAAACTTTTTCATAATACATGTTCCTCCTTAAAATTTGAATAGCATTTGTTTTCTTTTTTTATGTGTACTCTTAACGAGTTACAGCCGTTTGTCTGTGCCTTTTGCGATGCGCAGGCCAACTTCCTGCAATACCTGTACGATGACTACCAGCAGAACTACCATGACTAACATGATATCTCTCTGGCTGCGGTAGTAACCATAGTTGATGGCTACAGCACCCAGACCGCCGCCGCCGCAGAAACCTGCCATTGCGGAGTAGCCCAGGATGGTTGTCATGGCGATGGCGCTGCCGATCAAAAGAGAAGGTTTTGCTTCGGGCAGCAGTACCTTTGTCATGATTTCAAAGGGAGAAGCCCCCATGGACTGTGCCGCTTCCACAACCCCTTTATCCACTTCCTTCAGGGAAGATTCCACCAGTCTGGCAATGAAGGGAGCCGCTGCTACTACCAGTACCACAACAGTTGCCTTTGCACCGATAACAGTGCCTACAACTGCCTGTGTGATAGGCATCATCGCTACCAGCAGAATCAGGAAAGGAATGGAACGCAGGATGTTGATGATGATCCCCAGCACCTGATTGAACAGGGGTGCCGGTGCGATACCGTCCTTATCTGTTGCCACCAGAATCAAGCCCAAAGGCAATCCGATGACATATGCAAAAAATGAGGAAATAATGGTCATATAAATACTTTCCCAGAAGGCTACGCCTACTAAAGAAATCATTTCTGAATTAAACATACTCTACCTCCTCAACTTCTACGCCCTGATCTTTCAAATACTGAATCATTTTTTTCCGCAGGGCTTCTTCTTCGGGGAACTGCAGAATCATCTGACCAAAAACTTCCCCATCAATATTTCTGGTGTTGCCGGCAAGGATATTTGCCACACCGTTACAATCAATCATCATACGTCCCAGTACAGGTTCATTGGAAATACCGCCTTTGAATACCACACGATAGCAGTAAGGCAATTTCCCTGCATAGGCTTCTCGGTTAGAACCTTCGTGGAATACCAGTTCCTGACCGATCTGTGTTTTGGGAGCACGGAAGATTTCCTGTACGCTGCCCATCTCTGCGATCTTACCTTCACTGATAATAGCAACTCTGTTGCAGATTTCCTGAATAACTTTCATTTCGTGGGTAATCACCACGATGGTGATGCCCAGACGTTTGTTGATGTCTTTCAGAAGTTCCAGAACCCCGGCTGTTGTGTTAGGGTCCAGGGCGCTTGTGGCTTCGTCACAAAGCAGGATTTTCGGATTTGTGGCCAACGCTCTTGCAATGGCAACCCTCTGTTTCTGACCGCCAGAAAGCTGGGAAGGATAAGATTCCATTCTGTCACCCAGACCAACCAGTTCCAGCAATTCTTTTGCCTTTTCTCTGGCTTCTGCCTTTTTCACACCAGCGATTTCCATGGGGAAACATACATTTTCCATGGCTGTCCGCTGCATGAGCAGATGGAACTGCTGGAAAATCATACCCATGGAACGGCGTGCCTGTCTCAAATCCTTTTCGGAAAGGCAGGTCAATTCCTGACCATCCAGAAATACCTGACCTTCTGTAGGACGTTCCAGCAGGTTGATGCACCGTACCAGTGTACTCTTGCCGGCGCCGCTCAGACCGATGATGCCGAAAATCTCGCCTTTTTCAATATCCAAATCAATGCCGTGAAGCACTTCCAGCGTTCCTTTTTTCTGGGGAAACGCTTTGGTGATTCCTTTGAGCCGAATCATGATTTCTTTCTGCTCCATTTTCCTCTCTCCTTCTTTCCTGACGGATTCATAAAAAAAACTCCCGTCCCTGACTTGTTTGTCAAGGGACGAGAGCATAGCTTCGTGTTACCACCCTAATTTATCATCACCTCACGATGATGACCTTATCCGGTACGGGCAAAACTGCCGATATCGTAGTGCTGTCACGGGCACACCCGTCGCAGCCTAAAGGAATTCCTCTCGGTGCGCGGCTCCAAGACCATCTTCCATCTTTTCCGCATTTCCTCCTTCGCAGCTACCAGAGGTTCTCTGTAAAACCGTCCAAGATGTACTCTTCTTTTCTTAGCCTTTTTCTCTTTCAGTTAATCATCATTATAACGCGATATTTTCCTTTGTCAACCATTTTTTTGAAAAAAGAGAAGTTCTTTCTCCAAAACAGAGATAAAATGCAGTTTATTCTACATTTTCTCCTTCGGTTCCCTCGGAAGTGCCACCGCTTTCCAGTGCAGCGATTTCTTCTTCCGTCAAACCATAGTATTCAAAGGGCACATCGTTATAAATGAATTCGTGGAGCATGTCTGCCGCCTGATCGATGTCGTAAACGTAATACCATACGCCGCCGATGGTCTGACCGGTGCTCTGGATATAGTCATTGGGGAATGCACCCTGTTCCAGTGTCAGGTTCGGGTTTGCCCCTACAGATACCAGTTCCAGAATTTCCTCATTGGTCAGGGAAGTTTCGATCATAGGCGCGAATTTGCGGATGTAGGAAGGATATTCCAGAGGGCTGATGTCTTTTGCCTTCTCAAAGAGACATTCCAGTACCTTTCTCTGACGTTCCGCACGCATGGTATCGCTGTCGATCTTACGGATGCGGGCATAGCTTACTGCCTGAGGCCCATTCAGATGCACCATGCCGCTTTCTCTCAGAGGTTCGCCTTCCAGCAGATACGCGTTGATCTGGTAGCGTTCTTCTTCTGTTACCTCCAAGTCAATACCGCCCATGGCATCAATAACATCTGCCAGAGAGTCAAAGTTTACTGCCGCATAGTCTGTGATGTCCAGATTGAAGTTTTCGTTGATGGTCTGGATAGCAAGTTCCGCGCCGCCATAAGCATAAGCGTGGTTGATCTTTGTCTGTCCATAGCCGGGTACATTCACATAAGTATCACGGGCAATGGAAACCAGTTTGATCTTCCCTGTTTTCCCATTGACAGAAGCCACCATAATAGCATCGGAACGACCTTCGTAGTCATGGTTTCGGGAGTCCAGCCCGAACAACGCAATATTGGTGATTTTTCCGTTCTGGGAAAGACCTGCCGTTACGGACAGTTTGCTTTCATCCAATGTGGTACGATTCAGTCCGCCCAGCAAATATGCGAATACGCCATAAGCCGCCAGCATCAGGGCAATCAGTATGGCCATAGTAATAAACAGTGTCTTGAAAAACAATCTGCGCAATCTGTTTTTTCTTCTTCTACTCAAACATGCCGCCTCCGTCTGCAAAATTTTTATGTTTTGCCCTCAAAAAGGGCATTTTTTCTGTTCCACTGCTGCCCAAGGGCATAGCACAGCATTTTTACATTATATCTCCCTTTTCGACAAAAGACAATGAAAAATGTTTTAATTAACCTTTCTTGAGACAAATTTCGGCATAAAATAAGGCATGTCCAAAAAAGACATGCCTCTCAGTCAAATCAATCTTTGATTTCATCCCAGATACCAGCTTTGGTATACAGTTCATAGAAATGGTTGGTAGGGCCTACACCTTTGCCGATGTCCAGAGAATGGGCAATGGCTGTTGTGATGTAGTCTTTGGCGATGCGAACAGCTTCTTCCGCTGTTTTGCCTTTTGCCAGATTTGCCGCAATACAAGAGGACATGGTGCATCCTGTGCCATGGGTATTCTTTGTATTGATACGGTCAGAATGAAGTGTCACAATGTTTTCCCCGTCAAAGAGCAGGTCTGTAGCGTCGTCTTCCAGATGGCCGCCTTTGATGAGCACGTTTTTGGCGCCCATTTTATGAATGGCTCTTGCTGCCTGTTCCATGGAAGCCAGATCGTTGATTTTCAGGCCTGTGATGACTTCTGCTTCCGGCAGGTTAGGTGTAATAACATAAGCCAGAGGAATCAGTCTGGTGATGAGTGCTTCCTTCGCTTCGGGTTGCATCAGGTCAAAACCGCTCTTGGAAATCATAACAGGGTCCAGTACAACATTCTTGGGCTGATACTGTTCCAGTTTATCTGCAATGGCATGGATGGTAGGAATCTGGGATACCATACCGATTTTTACAGCGCTTACTTCAATGTCTGTAAAAATGGCGTCAATCTGGCCTTTGATGATTTCAGGGTCGATGTCCTGACAGCCAAATACACCCTGTGTGTTCTGGACAGTTACCGCTGTGATAACGCTCATACCATAAGTGCCCTGTGCGGAAAATGTTTTCAAATCCGCCTGAATGCCAGCGCCGCCGCAGGTGTCAGAACCAGCTATGGTCAATACATGTTTCATACTTCATTCCTCCTGTTTTCAAATACTCTTTTTTGCTGCCTGCACAAAATGGGCAGACTTCAGCAAAATCATGGCAATGACGCTGCCGCCGAAGGAGCTGAGCAGGAAAGAAGGCACAAAAGCCAATGCGCCGGCTTCCTGACCCATCAAAAGGATTGCCATGGGCACTGCCAAAAGACCGCCCAGAACCCCTGTGCCAACCACTTCCGCAGCTGCCGTTGCCCAATTGTTCTTTGTCATTTTATACATCATCCCTGCCAGAAACGCCCCTACCATACTGCCGGGGAATGCCAGCAAAGAGCCTGTGCCCATGAAGTTGCGCAGCAGGGAAATGCAGAAAGCGTTGATAACGCCGTAAGCAGGCCCCAGAAATACTGCCGCCAGTATATTCAGGGTATGCTGCACAGGGAAGCATTTGGATGCTCCCACAGGGATGTAAATGATATTCCCAGCCAGAACGCCCACTGCAATGAACATTGCCGAAATTGCCATTTTCTTTGTTTTCATGGTGCCTCTCTCCTTTTTTCTCAGTCCGTTTACATTGCTGGAAATTGGTGGATGGGCATCCTTTGCATAAAAAAAGCACAGCCGCTTTGCTGTGCCTGTTCTGCAAGATTCCGCTTCCCTACGCTGGCATGATCCAGATCAGGTGAAATAAGGGTATCGGACCCATTACCGATTCTCAGCCGTTTGCGCGGCACCCCCAGCAAATGTAAAAATTTGTTGTTCTTCTGTCCACAGCATACCACTGTTTGTATTTTCTGTCAACGAGTTCAGGTGTACTTTTTCCCGAAATAAAAAGGCTGTAACCCTTTGTTTTTAGAGGATACAGCCTTTGCTTTGTTCTGTTTTTATTTCTCTGTTTTTGCTGCTTTTGTCACAGTTGTAACGCCGTCTTTTGTTTCCAGTGCATGGCCGGTCAAATCCAGCATGCCCTGCAAAGGATAATACAGGTCACCGTCGATGGTATAGCCTGTGAGGGTCACTTCTGCATCGTTATAAGTCAGTTTGTTTTCCGCTCTTTTTGTAATGAGGCGGTCGCTTTCCTTTAACAGCAGTTCATTGCCCAGTGTGGTAAATGTGCCGCTGTTTTTCAGTGCCAATGTGTTTGTGGCAACATCAAACTGTGCAGAGAATCCGCCATTTGCGGACAGCATTGCCGCATAGTCACGGAGTTTCACATACTTGGTGCCCATGATGTCCATGGTATGCAGTGTGTAGTTGTTGCTGCCCATGTTCACGGGTTCCACAGAAAGTTTTCTTGCATTTTCCAGACCTACCCAATCCAGTTCATAAGGCTTGATGCTGTCTGTGTAAATGCCACTGACACCCATTGCCAGCAGGTCCTCAAACTGCAAGTAGCGGTTCACGGTATGGGCATAGACCTGCACATCTTTCGCCTGGAAGGTATCCACAATGGACTGGGTCAGGCGGCTCTTTTCGATGGTCACAACGCCAATACCGTTTTTGGCGCAGAAATCCGCTGTTTCTGCATAGTCCACATTGGTCTGCAAATACAGGGTATAAATCCACTGCGGGAAGTCATAGATTTCCTTGATCCAGCCCAGCATTTCTTCGTTGTAAATCTGGGGGATGATACGGTCCAGAATTTCGGGATGGCCAATGTTGTTGGCAATATTCTTCAAATCCTGGAACTGTTTCTGGACAGTGGCTTTGTCTGTATCCTTTGTATCTGTCACCAGATATACGTCTGTATAAGCTGTCATCAGATACATCAGGTCTACAGCTGTCATAGGGGTCTGTTCATAAATGATTTTCTCATTCTGGAAGGTATTGCTGTCCATGACCAAATTGCTGCCCGGTTCGATTTCCAGACGGTAATAACTGCCGTCAGCGTCGAAGTCATGGCGCACCACCAGTGCCCCGTCAGATGTATAGATAAAATCCGCCTCCATGACACGGTAGCCATTTTCCCAAGAGGAAATAAAGGCTTCCTGAGAGTTGGTTTCGATTTTTCCGTCATATTCCCCTAAAGCGTGGGCAATGAGGGGATTGCCTGCGGTCCAGTCCGCATTCGCCGCATACGCATTGGCAGGCACCAGCAATACCCCCAGCATTGCCGCCACTGCCATGGCGCTCAGTCTTTTTCCTTTCATCTCATCACACTCCATATTCTGGTAAAATATTCTTTAGACACAAAAAGGCAGAAGCATAGTCTCCCCATGCCCTGCCCCTTGTAGTGTTCGGTTTATTCTTCGTCTTCGTACATGTCGTAGAAAGCGTTGGAAACTTTGTCGAATTCATCGTCATCTTCGATAACGTTCAGTTCGATTTCGTCGCCAACTTCTTTGTATTCATACAGCAGAACGGTTTCGTCTTCCAAAGGAAGCAGGGCAATGTATTCTTTGCCTTCCAGACCTTCCACTTCAAATACGCCCAGAATGCCGCATTCCATTTCTGTATCGTCGTCCAGTGTCAGGAACATGGTTTCCAGATCCATTACGTCTTCTTCGTGTTCGTGGTCATGACCGCAGCCGCATCCGCATTTTTCGCTCATATTCGCTACCTCCTGCAATGTTGTTTTTTACTTAAAAGTTCCTTATTTATGATACATGATTTCCATGATTTCCACAATGATTTTTTCTGGATTTATTTTTTCTTTTTTGTTACAAACTTCTTGCCGCTTTTTGCCTGTCCTTTGGGCTGGGATTTTTCCTTAGGCTGAGACTTTCTGGGTTCCAGATCTTTTTTTGTCTTGGTGCTGTCAGTAAGCTTGCCATAAACCATGTCTTTCTGGGCAAAACGCAGTCCCCATACCTTTTCGTACTTATGAATCCAACGACGTTCATAAGGGGTTACGATGGAGATGGCACAGCCTGTCTGTCCCTGTCTGCCGCAGCGTCCCGCACGATGGAGATAATGGGTAGGGTCTTCGGGAATATCCAGATTGATGACATGGGTCACGTCAGGGATATCCAGACCTCTTGCGCCGATATCAGAAGCCACCAGCACCTGCACACGACCTTCTCTGAAATCATCCAGTGCGGTTTTTCTATCTAATTTGCCTACCTGACCGTAGATACCAGCCGCCTTGATGCCATGGTAATTAAGCTTGTCCACAGTAACCTCGATGTTTTCCGGGTTATTGAGGAACACCATAGCTTTTTTCGGTTTTTCCCCTGCCAGTACTTTCCGCAGCATGAGGAATTTTTCTCTGGGTGCAGTCAGGATAAAGTAATGGGAAATGGTATCAGGAACCTGTCCCACCTGAGAAGCCCCTTCCACAAAAAGGGCATCTTCCTTCATGATTTCTTTTGCACGCTGCTGGGTTTCGCCGCCAACGGAAGCGGAAAGCAGCACCAGCTGTCTGTCTCGCAGGGTTGTTTTGATGACTGCCTGCACTGCCGCAAAATTGCCGTCCTCCAGCAGTCTATCCCCTTCATCCAACACAATGGTCTTTACCAGATGTGCCTGAATCTTTTTCCGTTTGATCAAGTCCAAAATACGACCTGTAGAGCCTACTACGATGGGCGGTTTTTCACGAAGGCGTTCCACCTGTCTCTGGAGTCTTGCGGTACCGATGATAAGGGCGCAGCCCACATTGACACCGGCGTTCTTTGCCAGCAGTTCTGCCTGACGATGCACCTGTGCCGCCAGTTCATGGGTAGGTGTCAGGATGATTGCCTGTGTTCCTCTTACGTTGGGGTCGATTCTCTGGAAAATGGGCAGCAGATAGGCAAGTGTCTTGCCGGAGCCTGTTTCCGATCTGCCGACCACATCTTTCCCTGTCATAATGGCAGGGATCATTTTTGTCTGTATATCTGTGGGCACGGTGATGTCCTGCTTTGCCAAGCCTGCCACAAGGGCGTCGGACAGTCCCAGTGTCTGAAAATTCTGTTCCATGGTTCCATTCCTTCCTAATATCAAAGCGTTTCGTCGTTTTTCCCATTATATCCGCTTTTCCGCAAGCTGTAAACCTCCGGCGCCGTCTTTCGCCGCAAAATAGTCCAGAATGCCGCAGTAAATGCCCCATGCCATCTGTTCCTGATAAGTATCGTCATTGAGTTTGGCTTCTTCTGCTCCATTTGACAAAAAACCGCACTCCACCAGTGCCGCCGGAATCTGGGTAGTACGGAGGATGTAATAATCGCTGTTTGCCTTGATTTGTCTGGTGTTCTCCTTGTCTACCCTTTGCCGCAGACTTTCCTGTATGCACTGAGCAAGGGCTTTGCCTTCCTCGCTCTGGCTATGGTAAAAAACCTGCGCCCCTTTTGCGGAAGAAGAAGGAAAGGCATTCTGATGGATGCTCACCAAAATATCCGCGCCGCTTTCATTGGTGATTTCTTTCCGCACCCGCATATCCTCCTGTTTGCTCTGTCCCAAAGCCATGCCATCCCCTCTGGTCACATAAACCCTTGCGCCGCCCTGTTCCAGATATGCCTGCAATTTCTTCACAATGGCAAGGTTCAGCTCCTGTTCGTCTACCCCTGTTTTCCCCGTTTTTCCCGGGTCCCAGCCACCGTGTCCCGCATCCAGCACAATGGTCTTTTCCGCCACAGGCAGCATAGTTTCCGCCGCCCGTCCCTGATGAAGCACACAAAGGCAAATGACCATACAACATGCCCATAACAAATATCGTCGCTTTTTCTCGTCCATATCCATTCCCCCTCCTGTCATGTTTATGAAGCAGAACGGAAAAAAAGACGGTCGTGCCAAAAATAGCAGTCACCGTCTTTTTTCCTAAGGGAATGGGAATTTATATCTTACAAAATATTGGGAATCTTTCCAGTTTTTCTTTGTTTCTGGGGCATCTGCAGCAGCACCAGCGCACCAAAAAGCAGGATAACACCCAGCCAGCCAAAGCCGTCCGGCACTTCACCAAAAGCCACCACACCCATGAGGGTTGCCGTCAGAGGTTCCGCAAAGGCAAGAACAGAAGCTTTGCCCGAATCCATACGGGACAGCCCTCTGGTATAAAGCAGAAATGGAAGAAGGGTGCACACCAGCCCCAGCAGCAAAATGGCACCTGTCAGAGAAAAATCGCTGACTGCCAGAGAAAACATATCCGCTGGATGGGACAGAGGCACCATGGCAACAGACGCCATAAGGAATGTGTAGAGTGTCACCGTTTCGGAAGTATATTTTTTCAGAGCGAATTTCCCGAAAATGCTGTAAAGGGCATAGCAGAAACCGGATGCAACGCCTGTGAGGATGCCCAATGCCGTCACATGGATGCTACCACTGAAAATCCCTGTGGTGCAGATGCATCCAGCCAGCGCCAGCACAAGGCCTTTCACCTTCTGGGCAGTGATTTTCTCATGAAACAGCACCGCGGACAATACCATAACGAAAAAAGGTGCTGTATAAAGGAGGATTGCCGCCACGGACAATGTGGTGATGCTGATGGTCACAAAGTAAAAGATGTTGAATCCGGCAATACTGCAAATGCCTGTGCCTAAGAACATCCACAGGTCTTTCCAATCCATGCGGCAAAGTTTCCGGTCTTTGCAAAAGAGCAGCAAAAACAGTCCTGCCGCCGTCACCAGACTGCGAAGCGCCGTAATCTGCACGGCATCAAAACCTGCCGCTGACAATTTGCGGGAAAACAATCCAATGACACCCCAAAGACACCCTGCTGCAATGACCATAAGCCCTGCCATTTCTTTCTTCTGCATACCTTACCGCCTTCCTTTCCGAAATATCTGCCCTCAGTATAACGCCCCTCTTGTATAAAGTAAAACGCTGTTTTATACTATTATCTATGAAGAATCGTCAAAGATAAGGAGGTCACAAAATGGATTTCAAAAAATGCGAAGCTCTGCTGGCTGCCATCGATACAGGCAGTTTCACAAAGGCGGCAGAACAGCTCCACTACACCCCTTCCGGCATCAGCCACATGATGACAAATCTGGAGGCAGAACTGGGCTTTCCCCTGCTGTACCGCTCCAAAACAGGGGTGGTTCCTACGCCCAGCGCGTTAGAATTGATGCCCGTCCTTCGGGAAATGGCAGACTGCGCCAATCGCTTTGAGCAGATTTCCTCCCGCATCAACGGCTTGCAGACAGGTCGCCTCACCATCGGCGTTTACACCAGCATTGCCACCTGCTGGCTGCCTCCTGTCATCAAAGCTTTTGCCGCATCCTATCCCGGCATCCGTATCATATTAAAAGAAGGCATCCATCAGGAACTGGACAGCTTTTTGGAAAACAGACAGGTAGATATCTGCCTTTACAGCGAAAAACCCGACAGTCCTTACACATGGATTCCCCTGCGGAAAGACCCTATGATTGCCGTACTGCCGCCGGAGCATCCCATGGCAGGAGAAAAGACTTATCCC
>CATZIM010000021.1 GCA_958420075.1 uncultured Clostridia bacterium
TCAAAGTCCCGAACTTCCGTCATGAGCTCTTCGCAGTCCGCCGCCGGAATATAAGGCGGATTGGACACAATGAAGTCCAAAGGAAACAGACTGTCCGGCAAAGCCGCAAACAAGTCGCTTTCCACAAAGTCCACATGGGTCTGATTTTTTTCGTTGTTTTCTCTGGCAAAAGCCAAGGCTTTGGGACTGATGTCCACAGCAGTCATATCCATATGCCCCAGTTTTTCCAGACAAATGGGGATACATCCCGTTCCGGTGCCGATATCCAGCCCACGGCGCAGGGATTCTCTTTCCCCTTTTTCCAATATGGTTTCCACCAGAATTTCCGTATCTGCCCGGGGAATGAGCACCCCTTCGCCCACGGAAAAAGGCAGTCCCATGAACTCCCATTCCCCCAGAATATACTGGAGGGGGCGTCCTTTTGCTCTTTCATCCAGAAAAGCGGCGTATTGCTCCGCCGCTTTTTCGTCCAATATGGTTTGTCCTTCTGTCATACGCTGGATTTTGTTCATGCCTGTGACTTTTTCCAGCAGCAGTTCCGCATCCATCCGGGGATTTTCTCTCCCTGCCGCCTCCAGCATTTCTTTTCCTGTTCGCAGCCACTGGCTGACAGTCTTATTCTGGTTCATCTTCCAGAACCCCTTTCATGGCAGCAATTGCCGTTTCAATCTGATCCGGGTCAGGTTCTGCCGTGGTGATTTTCTGCAGGCACAGACCGGGGTAGCTGATGAGCGCCACCAGTTTGCTGTTGGAATTGCCTGCCCAGCGGATGACTTCATAGGAAAGCCCTGCAATAACAGGCACCAGAATGATTCTGGTCACCAGACGCAGCAGGAAATCGTCTGTCCGCACAAAGAAAAATACCACCATACTGATGATCATAACGAACAGCAGGAAACTGGTGCCGCACCGTTTATGCAGTCTGGTGCAGGGCAGTACGTTTTCCACTGTCAGTTCTTTTTCGCTTTCAAAGCAGTTGATGGTCTTATGTTCCGCACCATGATACTGGAATACCCGGTGGATCTCCTTCATACGGGAGATGCCGAACAGATACAGCAGGAAAATGGCAATACGGATAAGCCCTTCAATGACACCCAGCGCCCAGGTAGGCACCATGGTTTTGAAAAAGTTTCCCAGCCACACAGGCAGCAGGAAAAACAGCAGCATACCCAAAATCAGGGAAAAGCCCACACTGCAATAAATGATGATATCATTCATGCGGTCACCCAGCTTCTCCTGCAAAAATTTCTCGAACTTGGAAGGCTCCGCTTCCTCCGTCCAATCTTCCCCAGCGATTTCCGCAGAGCGCATCAAAATGCGGGTACCTGTCACCAGGGAATCCACAAAAGCCGCCACACCGCGGAAAATAGGCAAACGGAACAGCCCTTTTCTGCCCAGACCGCCCCATTCTTTTTTCTCTATGGTAATCCCGCCTTCGGGATTGCGTACAGCCATGGCATACACCTTCTTGCCGCGCATCATAACGCCTTCGATGACAGCCTGACCGCCGATATTCGTTCGTTTCATGGTTCTTCCTCCTTTCTGTCAAAAAGACACGCAAAAAACCCCTTCCTTTCGCAGCAGGGCAAACGACAAAATTTGCCTTGTTGCGAAAAAAAGGGCGGACAAATTTGCCCAGCCCTTTTACGTGTTTCTTGATTATTTTCTGCCGTATTTTTTGTTGAATTTTTCTACGCGGCCGCCTGCTTCCAGCAGCATTTTCTGGCTACCTGTGTAGAAAGGATGACATTTGGAGCAAACTTCGACTCTGATTTCATCTTTTGTGGAGCCTGTTACGAATTCGTTGCCACAGTTGCATTTTACTGTCACCTGTTTGTAATCGGGATGGATTCCTTCTCTCATTTTTTTCACCTCATTCTCTAATTTGTTGATCAATAATCCGAAATTATTTAAAGACAACGTGGGTATTATAGCATATATTTTCCGGGATTGCAACAGCTTTTCCTGAAAATACCGCCATTTTTCGCTGTTTTTTTAAGCATCCCCTCTGCCCAGCTGTTTTTCCCAGACAGGCAGACGTTCTACAAATTCCACATTTGTTTTTGTTTTATGCATCAGGTCATAAAACCCCTGTGTCATTTCCACTGCCGTCATGGATGCCGCCATACGCCGGAGGGTGTAGTTGCATTCCATTTCCGCAGGACTTAAGAGCTTATCTTCCCGTCTGGTACCGGACTTGATGATGTCCACCGCCGGGAAAATGCGCCGCTCCGCCAGTTTTTTATCCAGCACCAGTTCCATATTGCCGGTGCCTTTGAATTCCTCGAAAACCACTTCATCCATTTTGCTGCCCGTATCCACCAATGCCGTTGCCAGAATGGTAAGGCTGCCGCCGCCTTCGATGTTCCGGGCTGCACCGAAGAACCGCTTGGGCATATACAGTGCCGCCGGGTCAAGACCGCCGGACAGTGTTCTGCCGCTGGGCGGAATGGTCAGGTTATAGGCCCTTGCCAATCTTGTAAGGCTATCCAAGAGAATCACAAGGTCTTTCCCCTGTTCCACCATACGTTTTGCCCGCTCCAGTACCATTTCTGTCACCCGTTTATGGTGTTCCGGCTGCTGGTCAAATGTGGAGTAGACGATTTCCACGTTTTCCCCTTCAATGGAACGCTGGATGTCTGTCACCTCTTCCGGACGCTCGTCGATAAGCAGCACAATGAGGTGAACTTCCTTATGGTTCTGGGTGATGGCGTTTGCCACCTGTGTCAAAAGCATGGTTTTCCCCACTTTAGGCGGCGCAACGATCATGCCTCTTTGTCCCTTGCCAATGGGGGCAATAAGGTCGATGATGCGTCCCGTCAATTCCTCTGCACCTGTTTCCAGCCGCAGTTTTTCCTCTGGATAAATAGGGGTCAATTCCTCAAAATTGGGCCGTCTGGCTGCCACATCGGGACGGTCGCCATTGACCGTCTTTACAAAAATCAGGGCACCAAATTTCTCCCCTTCTCTTGCCGGGCGCAGAATGCCTTTGATGGCATCCCCTGTTTTCAGCCGAAAACGTCGGATCTGAGAGGGAGAAACATAAATGTCCCCTGTGCCGGGCAGGAAGTTTTCCGTTCTCAGGAAGCCAAAACCATCTGCCATGACTTCCAGAATGCCTTCGCCCTGCTCCTGGGTTTCCCGCTGGGGGCGTTCATTGCTTTCCTGCTGATGGGCTTCTTCCTTGGGCACTTCTGCCGTTTCTTCAGAAAAACCACAAACAGCCACATCTTCGACATTTTTCGCCGCGGATTGTGACTGTTTTTCTGCGATTCTTGCGATAAGTTCGCCTTTTTTTAAGGCGGAAATGGGACCAAGTCCCATTTCCTTTGCCATTTTTCTAAGTTCCATCAGGGTTTTCTGTTCCAGTGTTTCCTTTTCCATCATTACCTGACTCCTTTGTTCCGCAAGCTATGTGGTCAAGCCATTATGCTGCGGGAATTTTCAGTACATCACCGGGCTGGATATTCGCGCCTTCTGTCAAGCCGTTTGCTTCCAGAATTTTTGTATATTCAGCGCCATTGCCATAGAATTTCTGTGCCATGGTCCAAGGAGTATCTCCATCCTGTACTGTGTATTCTGTTGTACCAGAGCTGGATGTGCTGGAGCTGGAGCTGGATCCGGAATCACCTGTGGTAGTAGAAGCAGACTCAGAATCTCCTTCTGTAGTTTCTTCTGTTTTTGTGCCATCAGGGTTTTTCAGAGCATCCAGTTCTTCCTGCAGCTGCATTTTTTCCAGCTGAACCTGTTCATATTTTTCGTTCAGATCCTGTGTTTCTGTCACTTTCTGCTGTGCTTCTTCCAGCTGGCTGGACAGTGTCACAGTCTTGAAGATCAGGAACACAATGAGTACCAGACCAACGATACCCAGGATCAAAGGCAGTTTGCTCTTTCTGCCGCCTCTGTAATCGTCGTAATCATCTTCATACAGGCTGTCCAGATGTTCCTGTTTTGCACGTTCTTCAAAGTCGATGTCTTCATAACGGGGACGATCGCCAGAACGTTCCATATCGGAGAAAGGCATTTCTTCCCGTTCTTTTTTCTGTTTTTTCTTCTTCATGCTGGATTTCTGAGGTGCAGAAGTCTGGATGGTCACTTCTTCCATGATTCTGGATTTTTTCCGTGCGGGCATCACGCTCACATACTGGATATCCTCATTGTAATCATCTTCTGCCATGGAACCTCTGGGGCTTTCGGCATATTCGCTTTCCATGCTTCTTGCACGGCGGGATACGTAGCGAGTGGGGTCGCCTTCCTGCTGAGGTGCACGTTTGATTTCATTGATCTCGGAGCTTACCTGCTGCATTCTTGCTTCCTTCACTTCTTCCACATCTTCCCGCTGAGGACGTCTGGTGCGGTATGCTGCCGCTTCTGTATCCTCATTGGCACGACCCATCAGGGGATGTGTCTGCATCAAAATATCCTGCACTTCTTTGGGCAGGTCGTTATACAAATCTGCGTAATACTCTTTATCCGCATCGCTCATACTGCGGCCCTGGCTGCCATTTTCCAGTTTATCTTTCTCTTCCATATGATACCTCCAAAGACAGTTTTTTCCTGTTTTTTTGCATACGAGTTTTCTACTTTGTTGTTTTACATCTTATTCATTTTACATTCTTCCGGGGCAAGTGTCAACAAAAGGGCTGAATTTTCAGTGATTTGTAAGGATTTCTTTAACAAACGCACCTTTGTCCGCCCTGTAAAAAAACAGGAGGCAGCTATTTACATAAGCCCCTCCTGTTTTCCCCGTTTTTTATTGCAGACTCGTTACGGTACAAGTGCCGTCCGTTTCTGTCACATATTCCAGTTTCACTGTGCTGCCCACCTGTTTTTTCAAAACTTCCAGATGGTCAGCGGCTTTCACGGCAAAGAGTTCCTCTCTGCCTTCCAGCATCAGATAGTAATAGGTGTTGCCGTCGGCAACGATATCCTTCAGCAAAGTGATTTTCCCCTCTGCTGTTGTGCCGCTGCCCGTTGGCGTCACATTGATGCCGCTGTTTGCCATGAGATTGCGGTAAACCTTTTCACACTCTGCCACCGTATCCCCAATGGCGACAATGTGATATTTCTCGATATTGACCATAGCATATTTCTTTACCAGACCTGCCGCGTCTTTCAGAGAAAGGAAGTAGGTAGGTTCATCGGCAATATTCAGCAAAATGGGGAATGTTGCCGTATAGCCCAGATGCTGCACTTCCCCTTCGGCAGAAGCCATGGCGGAGATTTCTTTTGCACCGGAAATCTGATAATAATTGGTTTCCTTGGTGCGGCTGTTCATGAGCACAAAGCCAACGATGGATTCGTCGCCGCCAATGGATGTGACGCCGGTATATACCCATACGTCGTCGTTGAGGGCAACATAATTATAGCCTTCTGTGGTCTGCAAACAGCCTTTCTGACCAAATTTGCTGTTGATGAAACCGTTCTGCAAAGTACCGTAATAGTCATACTGTTCCACCAGCAGTTCCGCGTCATAAACTTTATCCACCCACTGAGGCACATCTGCCACGTCGTAGTAAGCGTGTTCCCCTGTGGCGGCATTCACCAGAATTGCCCCCTGAATATCTGTACCGCCAAAAAGACCAATGGTCTTTGTTTCCACGGAGCATACCCAGTAAGGCACGCCGTTGTCATCCACCTCAAAATTGCTGCTGCGGATCATGGCTGTGGGATAACGGAAACGCACATAACGATACAGATTCCGTCCAAAGTGTTCAAAGGGAGAATACTTGATGCCCTGCCCTTCCGGCAGCTTCACCAGTTCCACATCCTGTGTGGTCATGTCAATATTCATATAAGCAGGAATACCTGTGTCGCGGTTGGTAATCCATTTGATGATGTCACCGTATTCCAAAGGTGTCACTCGAACAGGCTTGCTGTTCAGGTTGATCTGGTTGTAATAATCGCTGACTTCGTACTGGGAAACCATGTCCACCATGGAACCCATTTCACGTTCTGCCAGTTTTGCAGCAGAATCGCTGTCCAGAATGGGAATCTGGCTGTAGTTGACTTCGTGGATGTCCTCTGCAAAATCACCGTTCTGCACCGTCAGCAAAGAGCTGTATGCAGATGCTCGCAGAATGGGAGAAGACAGAAGCACCCCTACCCCATAAATGACAATCAGCGCCAAAGGGATATAGAGCAGTTTTTTCAGTACCGGATTGCTTTCCCACTGACTTTCTTTCTGGAAAAACAATGTTTTGGCAATGGTCCAAAAATTGATGACCAATGCCACAACGATCATTGCCACGAAGAACATCCAGCTTTCATTGCTGTGAATATTCAGCGGCGGCAGATAATAATAATACATTCCCGCCCAGACGATGAGCGTCAACAGCAGCGGAATCCACTTGCTTTTTTTCAATTCATGCCACTCCTCTCGGATTTTTATGATTTTCGGGGGCAAAATCCCATTTTTTTGGGTTTTTTGTTGTTTTTCTCAGGATTCTCCTCTTTACATATCCCCCGCAA
This sequence comes from uncultured Clostridia bacterium, assembly GCA_958420075.1. Classification (GTDB taxonomy): domain Bacteria; phylum Bacillota; class Clostridia; order Lachnospirales; family Anaerotignaceae; genus Anaerotignum. The sequence goes on from CATZIM010000021.1 coordinate 6,472, forward strand.
TTCATTATACTATACTATATTTCCAGACAATTGTATAGTATAGACCAGATACAAAATCGCGTGCAGAAAGCACATATTGTTAAAGGACGTGATATATATGAAAATAGAACGTGTAAGCGATACACAGCTGAAACTGACGCTGACAAAAGCCGATCTGGCAGAACGGGACATCCAATTGGAAGATCTCATCCGTCCCGGCGAAAAAACACAGCAGCTGTTCCGTGACATCATGGAACAGGCTATGGAAGAATGCGATTTCATCACAGAAAACACACCTTTGATGGTGGAAGCCGTACCCGTTGGTCTGGACGGCATCATGATCATCGTCACAAAGGTAGAAAGCAAAGACAAAAACAGCAATCCTACGGAGCTGTTCCATCAGGCAAAAGATTTGCACCGATTCAAGAAAAAACCACTGGCGACAGAAGAAGTGGAAGCCAAAGAGGATGACGACCTGCTGGTTTACTCCTTCAGCAAACTGGATGACGTCATCGACCTGTCCATCCGCTTAGAGCCCCTGTTCCATGGTGCTTCTTCTCTATACAAAAACGAAGGCAGATATTTCCTGGTGATGCAGGGCAATACATACACCACCGAGGAAACCATCGACGATCTGGAAACCATTCTGGATGAATATGGTCAGAAACATGTTTCCACACTGCTTTCCAAGTATTATCTGGCAGAGCATGGGGAAACCATCATCGGCGAAAAAGCCATCAAGGCGTTGGCGCTGAGTTTCGGCAAAGCATAAACAAGAAAAAGCTGGCATTTCATAAGAAATGTCAGCTTTTTTATGTTATTCCTCCACATGAATCTCCCGGAGGAATCTATACATGGGCAGCAATTTCTCCCAGCCTTCCACAACGAAATCCACCAATTCGGGAGAGAACAGCAAATCGTCAATTTCTCTGGAGGCGGTCAGTCCCAGACTTTTTCGCTGATACCAATCCATGACGGCAGGGCTATAATCCCCTTTTCCCATGGGGCGTTTATAGGAATCCCCATACAGGACAAACTCCTTCATTTTTGCCATATCCTTTACCAGTCGCTCAAAGGCGTCAGGGGCAGCGTCCACTTTTTTCCGAAAAGCCTGCATATAGGCAGGTCTGCCTTCATAAAATCCCATTCCATATTCATAGCCTTCGGGCATCACTTCAAAGTAAAACACCGGACGGAATTTCCACTGTTCTGCCTTTGTCATAGGCTCTTTCAGCACCATCCATTTTCTTGCCTTATAGGGGCTTTTATCTTTGGAAAAGCGCACATCCCGATTGATACGGGAAATGGAAAAATCCATCTGAGGCACGTTTTTCTTTTCCAGGAATTTTTTCGTCAGCGCCGCTGAAAGAGCGTCAAAAGGTTCTTTCAGTACCGTGCGGTACCGTTCCCGATTCTCCTCCATCCACGCTTTATTGTTATTCATTCGCAGTTCCCAAAGAAAATCTATGGTTTCGGGGGTAAAACCCGTAAAGTCTGTCATAATCTCCACTTCCTTTCGCCTATTATCATACCGTAAAAGTGGGAAAAATAAAAGACAAAAAAACACGGAATCCGTGCCATGATGTGCCATGGAGAATTCCGTGTTTGTATTTGTATCAAATGCCTGTAAAGATTACAGCAGGCTGCCGATGGACATGAACAGAGGTGCGAATACCAGAGATACAACTGTCATCAGCTTGATCAGGATGTTGATGGAAGGACCGGAAGTATCTTTGAAGGGGTCACCTACGGTGTCACCAACAACGGCTGCTTTGTGCGCTTCGCTGCCTTTGCCGCCATGGTTGCCTTCTTCGATATACTTCTTCGCATTGTCCCAAGCGCCGCCGGCGTTGGACATGAAGATTGCCATCAGAACACCTGTTACCAGAGAGCCAGCCAGCAGACCGCCCAGAGCGGAAGTACCCAGCAGGATACCAACGATCAGAGGAGCTGCAACTGCCATGATACCGGGAACCAGCATTTCTTTCAGAGCTGCTGTGGTAGAGATTTCTACGCATTTTTTGTAGTCAGGTTTTGCAGTACCTTCCATGATGCCGGGGATGCTGCGGAACTGACGTCTTACTTCTTCGATCATCTGGAACGCTGCTTTACCTACGGACTGCATTGTGAATGCGGAGAACAGGAAAGGCAGCATACCGCCGATGAGCATACCAATGATAACTCTGGGTTCCAGAATGGAGATTTCAGTCAGTTTTACAGCTTCTGCGTAAGATACGAACAGAGCCAGTGCTGTCAGAGCAGCAGAACCGATAGCGAAACCTTTACCCATAGCTGCTGTTGTGTTACCAACGGCGTCCAGTTTATCTGTGATGTTACGAACGGAGTGATCCAGACCACTCATTTCAGCGATACCGCCGGCGTTGTCGGCGATAGGGCCGTATGCGTCAACGGCTACAGTGATACCTGTTGTGGACAGCATACCTACAGCTGCCAGAGCGATGCCGTACAGACCACATACTGCATAAGCTACGAAGATACCTACACAGATCAGCACGATAGGAATAGCTGTGGATTCCATACCTACAGCCAGACCGCTGATGATGGTAGTTGCGGGACCTGTTTCGGACTGGTCTGCGATTTTCTTAACGGATTTGTAGTCACCGGAAGTATAAACTTCTGTGATGATACCGATGATCAGACCAACGATCAGACCAGCGATGATAGCGATGGCAGCGTTCATGTTGCCAAAGAATACCCAGCTCAGAGCCAGAGATGCGATGATCACCAGTACTGCGGAAGAGTAAGAACCCGCTTTCAGGGCTTTATGCGGATTGGAGTTTTCGTCGCCTCTTACAAAGAATGTACCGATGATGGAAGCCAGAATACCAACAGCTGCCAGAACCAGAGGGAATACAGCGCCTTCTACAGAGTAGTAAACGATACCCAGTGTGATAGCAGAGATGATGGAACCAACATAGGATTCGAACAAGTCGGCACCCATACCAGCAACGTCACCTACGTTGTCACCTACGTTGTCGGCGATAACGGCAGGGTTACGAGGGTCGTCTTCAGGGATACCAGCTTCAACTTTACCTACCAGGTCGGCACCTACGTCAGCAGCTTTTGTATAAATACCGCCGCCAACACGGCCGAACAGTGCGATAGAGGAAGCACCCAGACCAAAACCAAACAGAATGTTAGCGTCTTTTGTGATAACATACACCAGACCAACACCCAGCAGACCCAGACCAACTACGGACATACCCATAACTGCGCCGCCGCTGAAAGCGATGGACAGGGCTCTGTTCATACCGCCAACTCTCGCTGCGTTTGCAGTTCTTACGTTTGCCTTGGTTGCAACATTCATGCCGAAATAACCAGCCAGTGTGGAGAAAGCAGCACCAATGACGAAGCAGATAGCTGTCTTCCAGTCTACACCGAAACCGATCAATACAAACAGTACAGCCGCAAAAATAACCAGAATCTTATATTCTGCTTTCAGGAAAGCGTTTGCGCCATCGCGAATTGCAGAAGAGATTTCATGCATACGGTCTGTACCTTCTTCTTCTCTGCCTACCTTAGAAGCCAGGACAAAGGCAAAGAGCAGCGCAACGATGCCCAGCACCGGCGCCAAATACATCAAATTTTCCATAATAATCCCCCTGTTTCATAAATTTGGTGATAATACAGATAATCAGAATATAATTGCTGTTTTTTTGTGAAACAAAAAACCAACAGGCTGTCTTTTTTTGAAAAAAACAAATACACACCCTGCGCCCCACCGCAAAAAGCCCTGTTTTTCTGCTTCGGCACCGGTAGCGTGTATTTTGTATATTTCCAAAATGAGATAGCCATATTCCGTCCCACTTCATAGTATATACGAAACCATAGAAAGAAACAAGCTTTTCCCCACGCCTGCCTGCACTAAATTTCACAATAATTTTTGGTATCTTTATACAAAGGGATACGGATTTTTTGAAAAAAAATTTTTCTATTGTCGAACAAAACACATTTTTCCTTCCGGCAAATTTCCGTCTTTCCCATGGACAAGTGTTCCTTTTTTCACAATCTTTACAAAAAAAATAGACCTGCGGCAAAAACCGCAGGTCGTAACTGCTTGTCAGGAAATGCACAAAAACTGTGCCACCAAAGGCAGTGTGATAACAGAAAAAATAGTGGAAACGAAAACATATTCCGATGCCCGTTTTTCATCATTGCCATAAATTTCCGCAAAGGAAGGCAGGGCCGCCGCCGCAGGTGTACCCATGAGCACTACCAGCACGCTCAGGGCAATGCCATCCAGGAACAGACTTGCCACAGCCTTTGTAAACAAAGGCATGATGATCAGTGTCACAAAACTGAATACATATACTTTCTTATCTTTGAAGATCTCTTTGATATTTGCCACTGCCAACAGGGAACCGATATAGATCATGGACAGGCAGACCGTTGTATCGGCAGAGAACTGCAGGGTGTCATAAATAGGCTGAGGCAGGGAAATGGAGTTCACGAAACAGAATACACCAATGACTGCAGAAATACAGATCAGGTTCAAAAATGCTTCCTTCATCATTCTGCCTACGGATTTGCGCTTATCACTGCCAATGGCAAAGAGCACAGAGCAGACGGTGAAAAGGAACACATTGCAGGTGAACATAACTGCCACACAGAAAATCAATCCATCCTCGCCGTACATCGCCATAATCAAAGGCTGTCCCATGAAGATAACATTGCTGTAAACACCGCCGCCGGAGAACAGCCCCAGTTCTGGAAACTGCATCTTCATGGCTTTCCCAATGATAAAAAACAGCACTGCCCCCAAAGCGCACATCAGAAACGTGCCGCCGCAGGTCTTCAGAAATCCAATAAGAATCTCATGAGAAAAAGGACGCTGCATCAATACGATCATGTTTGCAGGCACTGCCACACGGGTCAGCACAATGGAAAGTCCTTTTGCATTGTTCTCTGTCAAAAACTTCTTCTTGTTCAAAATCACACCGACCACCATCAAAAGAACCATGGTCAGCAGCTGGTAAATTACCGGTATTGCCACTTTTTGTTCCCTTCTTCCTCTTTACTTCTTCCTTCAAGTAATGTATGGTTTCTTTCACATCAATTGAAAAAAAAATTGTACCCCTTTTGTTCAAAACAAATCATCTGTTTTGAAATTGAAAACTGGCGTTGATTTTGCCTAAGGCCCATAAAGTCAATTTTGCCATGACAAAACCAATGACTGCCCCCGCCAAAACGTCCGTGGGAAAATGCACTCCAAGATACAGACGGGAAATCCCCATGAGCACTGCAAAAACATAAGCGACAATTCCCCATTTGCGATTCATGGCATAAATCGCTGTCGCCGCTGCAAAGGATGAGGAGGTATGTCCCGAAGGGAAGGAAAAATCCGCCAAAGGCGGCACCAGAATGGAAAATCCCAACAGGTCATAAGGTCGAATCCTGCCCACCATAGGCTTCAAAGCCACATTGCATACCAAAGCTGTTGTCCCCAGACATAACAGCAAAGCCAGTCCGTATCTGGCGAATTTTCTGTTCCTGATGCCCCATAGGAGCAGCAAAATCCCCAGCAAAATCCAGAACCATCCTGCATTGCCCATTTTTGAAATCAATAGCATGGGGGCATTGAGCCCATCACACACCACATGTTCCTGTATCCACAGTATGATCTTTGCATCTAACTGTTGTATCATCTCCAAAGGCTTTCCTCCTTTTCGTCAGCCCCCAAGAAAAACATGCTCTACCAGAATTTTGATCCCAATGAGAATCAGTACAGCGCCGCCGGCAAATTCTGCCTTTGCCTGCAAAAAGTTCCCCAAACCTTTGCCAAGCATACCGCCGCAGAAAGAAAGCACAAAGGATACCACACCGATGATGCCGGCTGCCCACCAGATGTTTACATCCAGAATGGCAAAACTGATGCCCACCGCCAATGCGTCGATGCTGGTGGCTACTGCCTGAAGCAGCAGTACCTTTGCTGTCAGAACGGATTGTCCGCTTTCTTCTTCGTCGTCGCCAAAGCTTTCCCGGATCATATTCCCGCCGATGATGGCAAGCAATACAAAGGCGATCCAGTGGTCAACAGACTCAATATACGTTTTCACACTGCTGCCCAAAAACCAGCCAATGACGGGCATCAGAAACTGAAAACCACCGAAATACAACCCCTGGGTAGCGGCTTGTTTCTTTCCAAATCCCTTGACAGAAACGCCATTGGAAATGGAAACGGCAAAAGCATCCATGGCTAAACTGACTGCAATCAATAATATGGTTACAAATTCCAAATGAATTCCTCCTGTTCCTTCTCGTCCCTTCTTTCAGTATAGTCCCATAACTTTTATACTATACCACGCAATGAGAAAAAGGGTCAATGAAAATCCATCATTTTCCAAAATTCAACTATTTTTTCATAGAAATAAGTGGAAAAATAAAACCACATTTCCCCGAAAAAAACATTTCTGGAAAAATCTTTATATAAATATAATAGCTGGAATTCTTTATATTGCAAGAATTCCAGCTATTTTTATTTCTTATGGAGCATTCCCCATCTGCCAAACTTATTTTGCGGAAACATATTTGTAAATTTTTGCTTTATAAAAAGCATAACCTACTACCAGGAAGATCACAAAGCCTGCGCCGCCCTGTACCAGATTTTCTGGAATGGAAGTCAGTGCCACTGTGAAGCTTTTCTGCAAAACAGCACCACCAAAGTAGTAGCCGATAATCATCCACACAATGCCCACAACGGAACCAGCTAGATTCCGCAGTCCGAAAAAGTGTTTTTCTGCCGGTGTATAGTGCGCGATCTTGCCTACCAATAAGCCCATAACCCCTTTGATGATGAGGGTAAAGGGTGCCCAATGGGCATATCCACTGAGCAGATCAGCCAGTGCCGCCCCAACACCACCGGCTACCATGCCGTAACGCCAGCCAAAAAATACACTGATCAGCAATATCATACTGTCCCCCAAATGAATGTAACCATTGGTAGCAGACACAGGAATCTGCAGCACCATGGTAGAAACAGTGACCAGCGCGATCATCAGTCCACGCAAACATATTTCTTTTGTCTTCATAGTCATACCCCCGTTTCACAGCTTCCTTTGTGAAACAGCATATCATATTTTCAACGCCTCTGCCATTGCCGCCGCAACACTGTTTTAAATTGTACCCATACAGTTTTGCATGTCAGGCAATCTTTCTCACCATAAATATAGGTAGAAAGTCCGTTCAAATTTTCTATTCTCCAAAAAATATCCTTTATTTTCCAATCAATTCTTCCAGAAAAACGGAAGGACAAACGCATGATTTCTGTTTTCCCTTAAAACAGACGCACATTCCTCTTTTCTCTTCCGCATTTTTGCACAAAAAAAGAAGATATGTGCACATATCTCCCCATAATGTTGCGTATCAAACACATAAACGCTCTTGTTTTTGTATCTTTCGTTTTGGACATAAAAAATGGGAGTTACAGGGCTCAACCTCGTGACCTCTTGCACGTTTGTGCATGACTCTCCCAACTGGGCCTTTCTCCCTTGTTTTGTTTCTGTTTGTTTTTGGACATAAAAAAATGGGAGTTACAGGGCTCGAACATCGTGACCTCCTGCACGTTTGTGCATGACTCTTTCCAGCTGTGCCTTTCTCCCTTGTTTTGCTTCTGTTTGTTTTTGGACATAAAAAAATGGGAGTTACAGGGCTCGAACCTGTGACCCTCTGCTTGTAAGGCAGATGCTCTCCCAGCTGAGCTAAACTCCCATG
>CATZIM010000022.1 GCA_958420075.1 uncultured Clostridia bacterium
TATTGATCATTGCCGTGGTCTTGGCTGGTCTGGCACAGGCAAAAGTATCGTCTACCTATAACAAATATTCCCGTGTGCCCAACAGACGCGGAATGACAGGGGAACAGGTGGCGGCACAGATGCTCATACAGGCAGGCATTCACGATGTACGTATTGAACGCGTGGCTGGTCATTTGACAGACCATTATGACCCCAGGACAAAGACTCTGCGCCTTTCTTCCGGTGTATATGACGGCAGAAGCGTAGCAGCACTTGGCATTGCTGCCCATGAAACAGGGCACGCTATCCAGCACGACACAGGCTATGTGTTCCTGGTGCTGCGCAGTACACTGGTACCTTTGTCCAATCTGGGCTCTACACTGGCTTGGCCTTTGATCGTCATTGGTCTGCTTTTTGGAGGCAGTTCATCCAATATGTTCATTACATTGGGGATTTTGTTTTATGCCCTGGCAGTATTGTTTACCATTGTGACACTGCCCGTAGAATTTAACGCATCTTCCAGAGCACTGCATATGCTGGAAGACCAGTATTTCCTGGATGCTGATGAAATTGGCGGTGCAAGAAAAGTTCTTTCTGCGGCAGCCATGACTTATGTAGCAGCGGCGGCTGTAGCGATTTTACAGCTTCTTCGTTTGATTGCCATGTTTGGCGGCAGACGGGATGAATAAAAAACAAATGAAAAAACGGATAAAATCCAGATCATCAGGGTTTTATCCGTTTTGTATTTTTTGTCGGTTTTTTTGGCGCAAACCGTGAAAAATGGCGAAAAATATTGATGTATGGTGAAAAATCCCGTATAATAATAAGTTGATAAACCAACGGAAAAAAGACAGAAGGGAATTTGAAATGAAATGATCCAAATCAATCCCAGAGAAGTAGCGGCGGAAGCCATGGTGCAGATTTTGGCGGAAGGCGCATATAATAATACGGCGCTGCGGCGTTTGCTGCGGCAAAACGGAGCCATGTCCCAGCAGGACAGAGCTTTTGTGACAGAGATCGTCAATGGCACACTGCGGAATATTTATTATGTGGACTATGTCATTGATCAGTTTTCCAATACAAAATTAAATAAAATCAAACCTTGGCTGCTGGCGGTGCTGCGTACAGCGGTATATCAGATGCTTTTTATGGATGTGCCTGATAATGCAGCCTGCAATGAAGCGGTGAAATTGGCAGCAGCGAGAGGGTATAAATCTCTCAGTGGCTTTGTTAACGGTGTTCTCCGTGCCATCGGCAGAGGAAAAGCAGAAATCAAGCTGCCGGAAAAAGGAACGGCGGAATATCTCAGTGTTGTGTATTCCCATCCCCTGTGGCTGGTGAAAATGTGGGTGGCATATTACGGCTACGAAAAGACAGAAGCGCTCTGTCAGGCAGATAATGAAGCCCCTGATGTGACCATTCGGGTCAATACCTTGAAAACAGATGCGAAAACACTGGCAAAACAGCTGGAGAAAAAAGGCATCACCGTGCGGCAGGGAAGTTTGTGGAAAGACGCGCTGCATTTGAGCAGAACGGCGGATTTGGGACGGCTGGCAGAATTTCAGGAAGGTCTGTTCCATGTGCAGGATGAAAGTTCTCAGACGGCAGTGGCAGTATTAGACCCCCAGAAAGGTGAAAAGATTTTAGATCTTTGTGCAGCACCCGGTGGGAAAACATTCACCATAGCGGAACGCATGGAAAACAGCGGTGAAATCCATGCCGGAGATATTTATGAACATAAAGCGGAACTCATTGCTGACGGTGCTAATCGCTTAGGCATTTCCATTGTGAAAACATCCGTCAGAGATGCTTCTGTGGAAGATGCGTCTGCCATTGGAGCTTATGACCGTGTGCTGGCAGATGTGCCTTGTTCCGGTTTGGGACTTCTGCGGAAGAAACCAGACATTCGTCTGAAAAAAGACGGCAGTGAAATCGACGCACTGGTGGGTATCCAGCGTCAGATTCTGGAACAGGCGGCAAAATACGTCAAAGACGACGGTGTGTTGGTTTACAGCACTTGTACTTTGAGCCGCAAGGAAAATGAAAAAAATGTGGAATGGTTTTTGCAGAACCATGAATCCTATATATTAGAAGATTTGGGATCTTATTTGCCAAAATCTCTGGCAGAGGAAGGTGAAAAAGGTTATATTACACTTTTCCCTCAGTCCCATCATACAGACGGGTTTTTCATCGCCCGCCTGCGGAAGAAAGGAATGTAATTATGGCAAAAACAGATGTGAAGTCCATGACGCTGGAAGAATTGCAGCTGTTCATGGGGGAATTGGGCGAACCGAAATTCCGTGCCAAACAGATTTTTGATTGGCTCCATCAAAAACAGGTGGATACTTTTGCCGAAATGACGAATCTTTCTCAGAAACTGCGGGAAAGATTAGAACAGGAAGCAAAAATCGGCGGCGTGGAAATGGTGGAACGGCTCCTTTCCAAAGAAGATGGCACCAGAAAATACCTGTTTGCATTGGAAAATGGCTCCATCATCGAAAGTGTTTTGATGCAGTATGATTATGGGAATACCGTTTGTGTTTCCACACAAGCAGGGTGCCGTATGGGCTGCAAATTCTGCGCTTCCACGCTGGACGGCGTAGAAAGAAGCCTGACGCCTGCGGAAATGCTTTCTCAGGTCTATACCATTCAGAAAGATCTGGGGCAGCGGATTTCCGGCGTGGTGCTCATGGGCAGCGGCGAACCGCTGGATAACTATGACAACGTGCTGCGGTTTATTCATTTGCTGAATGATCCTGCAGGGCAGAATATGGGACAGCGTCATATCACCCTTTCTACCTGCGGACTCATTGAAAAAATGTATCGTTTGGCAGAGGAGAACTTACAGATCACATTGGCAGTTTCCCTGCATGCGCCTAACGACGAAATCCGCAGAGAAATCATGCCTGTGGCAAAGGCAAATCCCATGGAAAAACTCCTTGGGGCATGTGTGGATTACGCAAACCATACAAAACGGCGCATCACATTTGAATATGCCATGATACAGGGAGTTAACGACAGTGATGCCTGTGCCAGAGAATTGGCAGACAAACTGCGCCATACCCTTTGTCATGTGAACCTGATTCCCATGAATCCGGTAAAAGAAAGAAACTTTACAAAAAGTTCTACAGACCGCGTGCAGCGCTTTGCGCATCTGCTTCAGGAACATGGGGTGGAAACTACCATCCGCAGAAGACTGGGCAGCGATATTGACGCGGCTTGTGGGCAGCTGAGAAGAAAATATATGCAGAAATAAAAAATCAGACGGCTTTAGACGGGGAAAAAGCCTTAGGAGGTGGAAAACGTGAAGGCAGTCGGAATCAGCGACATCGGAAGATGCCGCAAAAATAACGAAGATGCTTATTATTTGGCGGAAGAAGATGCACCGCTGCAGCATTTGTATATCGTCGCAGACGGTATGGGGGGATGCAATGCCGGCGAAGTAGCAAGCAATGGCGCCATTGAGGCCTTTGTGGATTATGTGGCGGAACATAAAGAAATACAGGAAATTCCGGATTTGCTCACAGGCGCTTTTCAAGCAGCCAACAAATCCGTATTCGATCAGTCCAATTCCGCATTGGAATTTGCGGAAATGGGAACTACCATGGTTGCAGCTGTGGTGGATAACGGAAAAGCCTATGTTGCCCATGTTGGTGACAGCCGCGCGTATTTGATGCAGAAAGAGATTTTGAATCCTTTGACCACTGACCATTCTTATGTGATGGAACTGGTGAAATCAGGAACCATTACCAAAGAAGAAGCGGCGGTGCATCCAAAGCGCAATATTATCACAAGGGCTGTCGGTATCAAAGACACAGTAGAAACGGATATGACCATCGTACCAGTGGAGAAAGGGGACCTGCTCCTGCTCTGCACAGACGGTCTTTCAGGCATGCTTTCTGATGAGGAGATGGCTCAGATGCTGCGGCAGAAAGAATCCGTGAAAAGGAAAGCTGAAAAACTAGTGGAAACAGCAAATCTGCGAGGCGGTTATGACAATATATCCCTCATTTTGATAGAAATTTAGGAGGTAACGACTGATGTTATTGAATCCGGGTTCTGTCCTTGGGGACAGATACGAAATCATAGAGAAAATCGGTTCAGGGGGCATGGCGGTGGTTTACCGCGGCAAAGATAAGAAACTGGATCGTTATGTGACCATCAAAGTTTTGCGGGAAGAATTCATTGGAGATGAAGAATTTATCGAACGTTTCCGTTCGGAAGCATGTTCTGCCGCAAGACTTTCTCACCCTAATATTGTCCGTGTGTATGATGTTGGCGAAGATGGGGATATCAACTATATCGTTATGGAATACATTCATGGGGATACGCTGAAAACAGCCATTCGGAAGAAAGCACCTTTCGATTCCCGTTCCACCATCAATGTAGCCATTCAGATCGCATCTGCCCTTTCTCAGGCGCACAAAGCACATATCGTACATAGGGACATCAAACCCCAGAATATTCTGGTGGGGACAGACGGCGTGGTAAAGGTGACAGACTTCGGTATTGCCCGTGCCGCCCGTGCCACAACTATGACAACTACAGCCAATGCAGCAGGATCTGTCCATTATTTTTCTCCAGAACAGGCAAGAGGCGGCTATGTGGATGAAAAGAGCGATATCTACTCTCTGGGTATCACTATGTTTGAAATGATCACTGGCGTGCTGCCTTTCCAGGGAAACAATTCCGTTTCCATTGCGCTGAAGCATATCAATGAGGAACTGCCGGACATCCGTCAGTATAATCCCAACTGCACACCTTCTTTGGAAGGCATCATCAAAAAGGCAACCATGAAAAAAGCCGATGAGCGTTATGCAAATATTGACCTTTTGCTGGCGGACCTCATGCGTGCCAGAACAGAAGTTGCCATGAATGCAGAACAGGAACGCCGTACAGAAGCAAAAGAAAGAAGCCATGCAGCGGCAGCCGGTGCGGCAGGTGCAGCAGCGGGAGCGGCAGCAGGCATCCGTATGAGCAGACGGGCAGAAGCGGCAAAGGAACTGCGGGAAGCGCAGGAGAGAGCAGAAGCGGAACGCGCTAGAATCCGTAAAATGGAGGATGAAGCGGTGACAGCAGAAAGCCCTCTGGTACATAGAAGGGCGGAAAGCGGTTCTCATTTCCGTGAAAATACACCTGTGGAAAATCGTGCTGACGATGCTACACGGAAAGCGGATGAAAACGAAATCGATCTGATTCGTTTCAAGAAGAATGAAGAGGCACCGGCGGCAGAAGAAACACCTCAGGTGGAAGGTGATGTGAATACACCGCTGGTAAGTTTTGAAAAATATGGCAAACGCCTGAAAATCTCTAAAGATGATAACTATGAAGGCGAATATATGGCAGTGGAAGAAGTGAAGAAAAGCAGACGCCCCGAACGGAAACGCCGTAATCCACGGAAAGAAGAGGAATACGACAACGAACGGGATCGTAAGGCGGAACGCCGTGTTATTGCAGCAGCCATTGTCACAGCCATTGTGCTGATTGTGATCATCAGCTCTGTTGGACTGCGTGTGCTGGGAGGCTTCAAGGGCTTCGGCAGCGGTGAAAAGAATATTGAGACCCCGACGTTCATTGGTATGACTTACGAAGAAGCGGAAGCAGAAGCGGAAAAACTTGGTCTGAAACTGGTAAAAGAGGGCGAGGACTACAGCAGCTATTATGATGAAGGTCTGATCTTCTGGCAGAATGTAGACCCTGAAACTATGGTGGCAGGCAATACGAAGATTGGCGTTAAAGTCAGCCTTGGTTTGACAGAAGAAGAAATGCCGGATGTACTCAATAAGTCTGAAAATGATGCGAAAGAAGCCATCATCAAATTGGTAGGCACTTCACCGGATATCGTATATGAAGAAAGCGACGAAGTAAAACCTGGACACGTTATTTCCCAGAATCCGGAAGAAGGCGCGAAGATCAACGCTAATACCCATATCACATTGACTGTCTGCAAGCCGGAAGAAGGCGGCGATGTAGTAGTGCCTGATGTGCAGGGTGATACAGAAAACAGCGCTGTGCAGAGTTTGACAGCTGTTGGTCTGACAGTTGGTAATATTTCCTATCTGGAAAGCAGCACCGTACCAGAAGGTAAGGTTATTACACAGACATTGACACCAAATTCTGAAGTACCCAGCGGCAGTGTGGTAAATTTGGTTATCAGCACTGGTGCACCAGCACAGGAAGAACCTGAGGAAGAAGAACCACCTAGAGAAGGCGGCAGCGGTCAGCCGGCTGATTCTAACAGCACCAGCACCCAGTACTTCACGATCACAGCACCGGAAGGCGCTGGTGATACTGTCCATGTCAAAGTTGTAAAGACCGATGCGGAAGGAACTACAACTGTCATTGACGAAACCAGAAATCTGTCTGACTTCCCCTTCAGTATTGCTGTAACAGGTACTGGCAGCGGTACCGTCACCGGTACAGTGGATGGACAGACAACATTGTCCGAAAACGTAACCTTCTGAGAATAAGGAGTAACATATGCTGGATGGAGTGATTTTGAAAGGAATCGGCGGATTCTATTATATTGATACGGTGCAGGGCATATATGAATGCCGTGCCAGAGGGATTTTCCGTAAGGAAGGTATTCGCCCTACGGTTGGGGATTCCGTGCAGATTTCTGTGCTGGATGAAGCCAACAAAAAGGGAAGTCTGGATGTGATCCTCCCCAGAAGAAATGAGCTGATCCGTCCCAGAGTTTCCAATATCGATCAGGCGGTCATTGTCTTTGCGGCAAAAAGCCCGAATATGAATCTGGATCTGCTGGATAGATTTTTGCTGCTGGCAGAAGAACAGGAATTGGATATTGTCATCGTCATCAATAAGATCGACAGAGATAAACAAAACAAATATGAGGATGCTGCTGCTCTTTACAGAGCGGCAGGCTATCCTGTCATCTGCACCAGTGCGGAAAAAGGCATCGGCATTGAGGAATTGCGGAAAGCATTGGAAAATAAGATTTCCGTATTCGCCGGTCCTTCCGGCGTAGGCAAAAGCAGCCTCATCAATGCTGCTTTTCCCGGCTTGGAGCTGAATACAGGGGAAATCAGTGAGAAAATACAGCGTGGTCGTCATACCACCCGTCATGCGGAGCTGATCCGTATCACAGAACAGAGCTATATCGTGGATTCTCCCGGTTTTACCTCTCTGTTCCTGAACCATATCCCGTCAGATAAACTGCAGTATTATTTCCGGGAATTTCAGCCTTTTCTGCACAAATGCTATTACAACGGCTGCGTGCATATCAATGAGCCGGATTGTGCCGTAAAAGAGCAGATCGGCGAAGCCATTGACAGCCGCAGATATGAAAGATACAAAATGCTTTATGAGGAACTGGAAAACGAAAGGAGAAACTGAAATGGCTATTTATTTGTCCCCTTCTATGCTGTCCATTGATTTCACAAAGGTAGGCGAACAGCTGGCAATTGTGGAACAGGCAGGGGTGCCTTATATCCATCTGGATGTGATGGACGGTGTGTTCGTACCCAATATTTCTTTTGGGATTCCCGTCATCAAGGGGATTCGCAAAGCCAGCAACATGGTTTTTGACGCCCATCTGATGATTGTAGATCCGGAGCGTTATGTGGAACAGTTCCGTGACGCTGGGGCTGATATCATCAATTTCCATGTGGAAGCTACTAAAGACCCTGCGGGCTGCATTGCGAAGATCAAAGAAAGCGGTGCGAAAGTGGGTATCACCATCAAACCCAAAACACCTGTGGAAACCATCAAACCTTTCCTGAAAGACGTGGATATGGTGCTGGTTATGACTGTAGAACCCGGTTTTGGCGGTCAGAAATTCATGGCAGATCAGGTGCCTAAGATTGCCCAGCTGGCAGCATGGAAAAAAGAAATGGGTCTTTCCTATGACATTGAAGTTGATGGCGGTATCACATTGGATAACGTCAGAGAAGTGCTGGATGCAGGCGCTAATGTCATCGTGGCAGGCTCCGCTGTGTTTGGCAAAGAAGATATTGCCGGTGCGGCAAAAGGTTTTATGGAAATTTTCAAGGAGTATGAGGCAGAATGAAAGCAGTATTGTTTGCAGGGGCAGCCATAGCGGATTACAGTTTTTGTGAGAAGTATTTGCAGGATGCAGATTGCATCATCTGCTGTGACGGCGGCATGCACCATGCAAAAGCCCTTGGGATTACACCGGATTATATCGTGGGAGATTTTGACTCTGTACGTCCGGAAGTGCTGGAAGAATACCGGAATATGGGCATTTCCATTCGTCAGTTTCCTACCCACAAAAATGAAACAGATATGCAGCTTGGTATGCTTCTGGCCTTAGAGCTGGGCGCAACGGAATTGGTGCTTATCGGCGGGATTGGCGACCGTTTTGACCATACCCTTGCCAATGCCCATCTGCTGCTGTATCTGCTGAAAAAAGGCGTTCGCGGCATTCTGGTCAATGAGAAAAACCGTGTGGAACTCATTGATAAAGAAGTGACCCTCCATGGACAAGCAGGGGATTTGGTTTCTACTATTCCTTTGAGTATGCTGGTGGAAGGCGTGACACTGGAAGGTCTGGAATATCCTCTGGTAGATTATGATCTGGCACTGGATGATAAACTGGTGGCTGTCAGCAATGTCATGACAGGCACCGAAGCAAAAGTGAAAATCCGAAAAGGGTATCTGTTTGTAATGCAGACAAGAGATTAAAAAGAAAGTGGGAATGGAAATCCATCCCCACTTTTTTTAATTGGTGTGATACAGGCAAATTTGCTGTCCCAATGGCATAACATGAATCAGGTTGGTTTGTGGAGGGATTGGATGGCAACCATTAGCCTATGTATGATTGTAAAAGACGAAGAATTGACTTTGGAACGCTGTTTGCAATGCGCCAAAGGGTTTGCCGATGAAATCGTTGTGGCGGATACAGGTTCTGTGGACAGGACAAAGGAAATTGCGGAAAAATATGCGGATGTGGTCTGTGATTTCCAGTGGTGTGCGGACTTTGCGGCAGCGAGAAATTTTTCTTTTTCCAAAGCCACGAAGGACTATTGCATGTGGTTGGATGCGGATGATGTGGTGCCGGAGTCGGAACAGAAAAAAATCGTGGCACTGAAAGAAAAATTGGAGGAAACGAAAGCAGATGTGGTGATGATGCCTTATGATGTGGCTTTTGACGCAGGGGGAAAGCCTACGTTTTCTTATTTCCGGGAACGGATTGTGAAAAACACGGGACGTCCTTTGTGGGAAGGACGGGTACATGAAGTCATTACGCCTTACGGAAATATTCTTCATGAGGATATCCATGTGGAGCATCGGAAGGAAAAAGCATATGATACGGACCGCAATCTGCTGATTTATGAAAAGATGCGGGCAGAAGGCTGTGTATTCAGTCCCAGAGAGCAGTTTTATTATGCCAGAGAATTATATTACCACGGACGATATAGAGAAGCCATAGACGAATTTCGCGTGTTCATGGGCAGAGAAGGGGCGTGGCTGGAAAACAAGCTGGAAGCCTGTCGGCAGATGGCCATTTGCTATGGACAGCTGCAAAAACCACAGGAGCAGCTGGAAGCGCTGTTTTACAGTTTTACGTTGGATTTGCCCCGGGCGGAAACATGCTGTGATTTGGGACGGTATTATTTCGACAGACAGGCATGGAGAGAAGCCGCTTTCTGGTATGAAACAGCTCTGCGGGTGGAAAAACGGAAAAATGGCGGCGGATTTATCCGAGAAGATTGTTATGGATACCTGCCTTGCATCCAGCTTTGTGTTTGCTATGATCGCTTGGGACGGCGGGAAAAAGCCGTTTCTTATAACGAAATGGCGGCAGTATTCAAGCCGGAGGACAGGGCTGTGGCCTATAATCGGGAATATTTTGCAAAAGTATCTAAAGCATAAAAAATGGCACTGCCTTTTTGCGGCAGTGCCATTTTGATTTTTTATAAAGATTTGCCTTACAGAAGTGCAACGCCTGCTGCTTTGCAGACATCAATGGTTTCCTGATCCCAGATAGAGGACTGTACTTCGCCAATGTGGGCTTTGCCTAAGAGCAGCATGCACAGACGGGACTGTCCGATACCGCCGCCGATGGTGCAAGGCAGTTTGCCTTCCAGCAGCATTTTGTGATATGTCAGGGAACGTCTGTCGTCGCAGCCAGCTTTTGTCAGCTGTCTGTCCAGAGAAGCAGCGTCTACACGGATACCCATAGAGGAAATTTCCAGTGCGTTGTCCAATACGGGGTTGTAGAACAGCAGGTCGCCGTTGAGCTGCCAGTCATCATAGTCAGGTGCACGACCGTCGTGGCGTTCACCGGAACGGAGAACATCGCCGATCTGCATGATGAATACAGTCTTGTATTCTTTTACGATGGCATTTTCTCTTTCCTTTGGTGTCAGGTCAGGATATCTGTCTTCCAGTTCCTGGGAAGTGATGAATGTAACTTCTCTGCACAGTTCTGTTTTGATGCGAGGATATTTTTTCTTCAGCACTTCCAGTGTGTCGCAGATGCAGATCACAATGCCCTGAACAGTGAATTTAAGTTCCTGAATGTTGCGTTTTTCCGGTGTGATGACTTTTTCCCAATCCCACTGGTCAACATAAATAGAATGGAGATTATCCAGGGTTTCATCACGACGAATAGCGTTCATATTGGTATACAGACCTTTGCCGGGACGGAAGTCATAGCGGTAAAGGGCCATTCTTTTCCATTTTGCCAGAGAGTGTACCACTTCAGCAGTTACGCCGGTAGCAGGCACTTCAAAGCTTACGGGACGTTCTACACCGTTCAGATTATCGTTCAGCCCTGTAGTAGGATCAACGAACAAAGGTGCGGATACCCGTTTCAGATTCAGTGTCTGAGACAGATGTTCTTCAAAAGTCTGGTGAATCAGACCGATTGCGTTTTGTGTTTCATATAAAGTAAGTACAGACTGATAGCCTGCGGGAATATATGTTTTACTCATGAAAACCCCTCATTTCTCCTGTGATATTTCATACCTATTCAGCATATCATAAACGGCGGATTTGTCAAGGGATGGTGCGTCCTTTGCGGAAAAATCTCCTCTTTGAGCCCCTGTAAAACGGAAAAAAGGACTTGACAGTTAATTCCTACACTTGTATGATATAGTAAAACATACAAGTGTAGGAATTGAAAGGAGGGAGCCTTATGCAAAAGCTTCCCGATACGGAACTGGAGATCATGCAGGTGATCTGGAAGGAAAACAGAGTGCTTTCCACTTCGGAAATCAAAGAAAAACTGGAATTGAGCCGCCCATGGAATGTGTCAGCCCTTCAGACACTTTTGAATCGGCTCATTGACCGTGGATTTCTTTCCAGCCATAAAGAGGGAAAAAACAGATATTATGAAATCACCGTGAAAGAGGAGGACTATCTGGCTTTTGAAAACAGTTTGTTTTTGCGGAAAGTCAATGCAAACTCGCTGACAAAGCTTGTAGCATCTTTGTACCGCAGCCACACCATTTCCGATGCGGATTTAGATGATTTGGCGAAGTTCATCGAGGAGAAAACAGGAGGTGCATGAGTATGTTATGGGAAACCATGATACAATGGGCACCTGTGGTGCTGCGCAGATGTTTTGATGCCGTCTGGCAGGTGACACTGCCTTGGATTATCACCATTTTGCTCCTGATGTTGCTGCGGCCTTTTCTCCTGCGGCGATACAGCGTGAAATGCTACCTGAACTGTATGAGAATCATGATGATGCTTCTGATTATGTCTATGACTGCATACAGCGGCAACGCTTACTGGCAGATTCCGGGGCCGGATACATTGTTTTCTCATGAAATGCAGGCAAATCCTGTGGAAGAAGAAAGTTTGCCTACTGTTTCTACAGAAGAAAATTTTGCCAAACAGCAGGAAACTTCCGTAGTGCAGACACAAAGCCAGCAACAAACAACAGAAACACCTGTGCCAACAGCAACGCCGGAGAAACAGACGTTGCCAGAGCTGTATCAAATCTGGGCGGTGGGAATGGTATTGTTCCTGCTGTTTCATCTGGTGCAGTATGGACGGATGCAGTGGTATCTTCACAAAGGCAGAGAAAAGATTACTGATCCCGCATTGCTGGAGAGTTACCAGCAGCTTCATAAAGAAATGCCGATTTTGGTTCGAAAGCCGCGGATTTACTGCCATCGAGGTTTGCCTAGTTCCATTTGTGTGGGATTATTTCGCAAGACCATATATGTGGATACCCAGGACAGGAATCTGGAAGAAATGAAATGGGTGCTGCGCCATGAGCTGTATCATTGCGATAACGGAGATATGTTGGGCAGATGGGTTTTTCTGGTGGTACAGGCAATGCACTGGTTCAATCCCCTCATGTACTGGCTCATTGACCAGCTGGAATGGAGTACAGAACTGGAATGTGATGCAAAAGTGGTGGATGGTGCAGATTTGCAGGCACGCAAGGCCTATAGCATGGCAATTTTGAACAGTATTCGAGAAGGAAATCGAAAAAGATCCAGACTGTCCACAGCCTTTGTGGAGAACCGAAAAACACTGGAAAAAAGATTGGAGGCAATTGTGGATATTCAGCAAAAGAAACCAGGACGCATTATGTTTTTTTTGATCACCGGAATGGTGATATTCTGTTTTACCTTCGTAGGGTGCACGCCTGTGGAATCGCAGCAGACTACAGAAGCCGTGCAGACAGATTTGACACGGGAATTGTATGATGCCAGAACGCCTTACATCGGCAGTGCCTCTGATGTAGGAAAAATATTGGGATTACTGCCATTGCCCAATGGGCTGACAACTCATGAAGAAGGCATGGAATTGTTTACAGACGAAGGCAGTCCTTTTGGCGCCAAACAGCATTTGATGTTTACAGAAGCCACTACAGAAGCGGAAAAATCAGCTTTGCTTTCCAATACAGATCAGCTGGAACGGAATGCCTATCTGTTCTTAGCATTGGTGGATAATGCGGACTTTCTGGAATACAAGATACACGAGACCCCTACAACGGAAAGTGTGACATTCCGTTTCGATAGACAGATGGCGGAAAAATATTATGGTGATATAGACCTCCGTTCTTTTACGTCAGATTTTGATACATTTGCCGCTTTTGTGGAAGAACTGAATATCCTCTTTGACTGCCCCTTTACGGAAACGCTGGAAACGGCAGGCCGTGAAAACTGGGTGGAAAACTACCGAATCGCCATGGAGTTGGTGCAGAATATCAGCACAGAAATGCCTTTGCACGGGGATTTTGCAGCATGGGCAGACCAGATGCGGCAGTCAGAAGCGTTTGCACAGCTGGTGGCATTGGGAGATGATGCGCTGATTTATTGTTTGATGCAGATGCCCGGTGGCACAGATACAGAAAGTTATGTGGCGATGCTGGCGGCGGATGAATTGGCTTACGGCAGCAGAAGAGATGGCGCAAGTTTTGATGAAACGCCGGAAGAATGGTATCAGGTTTACTGTGCGTTAGATTCTCAGTATGCGGCACATTTTTACAGGGGATTGGAACAGGAGTATGCCCAGATGCCCGAAGCGGAATACCTGTCTTTATCCAAAGAAGCAGCCCGTTCCCGGGTAACATCCAAAGAAACGGCAGTGCAGGCAGTATATGAAGCTCTTTCTGATTATATGGAAGAAGATACATTGAACGGACATGAATTGGTAGTATTTGCGCCGCTGATTTTGGATGTGGCAGAAACAGAGGATATGCTGCAGGTATGCTGTGTAGTAGGTGATGACAGATACAGCATGAATCGTGTAGGAAATCAGGGATATTGCCTGCTCAATGAAGGCGGTTCCCGGGTGCCTGCCCGTCTGGATTTTGTGAAAGAGCAGGGAGAATGGAAACTGGAAGAAATCCATTGGGCAAAAGACGGCAGTGGATATGCTCCTTCTATCGAGGAAATGGCACCCAATGAAGAAGTGGCACAGAAAATGATTGATTTCGACAGCGACGATATGACACGCCTGCTTTATGACAATTTGATCCAGTACATGAATGTGACAGATACCTCTTATATGGTTTATGATATGGGATATAAAACAGAAGATTTACAGCAGGAACTGCGTCAGTTTTTACAGCTGGCATAATGCAGAATCATAAAAAAGCCGGAACCCTTTGTAAGGATTCCGGCTATCTTTGTTTTCTGAAAAGCCTTTGCATTTATACTGGCTGAACAGATTCGGCAATCTTTTTCATATCCTTTTCCTGCATCTCTCCTCGAAGGATGCAGATCAGGTTTCCCTGTTTCCAGCATAAAGTG
>CATZIM010000023.1 GCA_958420075.1 uncultured Clostridia bacterium
ATTTCTGATAAATATCACAAAAATTGTATTTAATGAAATATGTTTTTTCTTCTAAAATCGCAAATTTTTTCATAAATTACATCAATAATCAAGTTCTTTTGTTTTTTCAAGCGATTTTTTCTTGTAAATTTTTCACTGCTCATTTTTCAAAAGAAAAATACCCTTGCTGCAATAAATTTACAGCAAGGGTATTTTTATAATGCATTGATCTTCACGGACTCAATGGTTTCTATTAAATTTTTTCTTGTATTTTCATCAAAAAGACGAATAAACTTTACAGGATGATCAAAGGGTGCTCTCGTTAAAATCATTGTATCATCCATGTATCCATTTTTCTCAATATGGTGAATGATCTTCCGCACAAAATTGATTTGCTGAGCATTTAAGGATTCATCATTGATAAATTTCGAAAATGCAGCCAAAGCCGCTTCATGATCCAGCTTTGCTACTTTCCGTACCAGCAAGCCAAAAGGTGTATCTGGATAAGCTTTATCATAATCCTCTTTGCTGCCCAATTCATGGGTAAAAATTCGCTCTAATTCCTGATAATCACCCTCTGCAAGACGAATATTATGGGTTAATTTATGAATTGCCAGAGTATCTCCATGTTCCAAAATATACTTTTCTGCTTTTTTCCGATATTCATCTGCTGTAAAACCATGAACTTCAAAATCCTTTCCTTCTGTTGACTCCAGAATTGGATCTGTCAAATTGGTAATTACAATTTTTTTGCACTTTGATCATCTACAAGGAACTTCATCAGCTCACGCAATTCTTTACGGATAGATTCCAAAGAAAGTAAATCTACCGATTCCCAGAAATCCTCGTGCTGCACACTTTGAATCAAAGGTAACTTTTCCTTCACTTGTGGAATAGTAGCTTTTTTTAGCAGCATATTGGCGGTTTCGCCTAATTGTCTTCGAGCTGTTTTTTCCTGTTTGGATGCATTGATGCGCGCCAGCATCAAACCATACATAAAGTTATCAAATCGTTTTGCTGCTTCATCGTCTTCCTGTAAGAATACCAGAGGTGCGATCTCTTTGATCAATTCATCATGTTTGTCCCCCTCAATTACGTCAAAAGCTTCACGTTTTTTATAGACCTCTACATACTTCCGTTTTACGCGAACAGACAGCAGCTTCTCATTTAATGCAGTCACCTGTTCATGACAGGTATCTGCCATTTCTTTTCGCCAATCTTGATAGGCTTCTTCTGCATAAGCTGCATCCTGCAATTTTTCTAGCAGCATGATTTGTTTCCCAAAAATATTTTCAGCCAAAGTTTTTGTTTCTTTGGCTTCATAGCCATTTGGTTTCATACGGAAAAAATCGAAATTCAGACAATAGTCAAAAATGAGGAATCGTTTCTTACCGGTGTATTCTCCATCAATCTGATCCTGACAAATCAAATCAGGTGCCAATCTGGTTCCTCGTCCAATCATCTGCCAGAACTTTGTTTTCGAATATACCTTCTTAAAAAACACCAAATTGACACAGGTTGGCACATCTACGCCTGTATCCATCATATCCACAGAAACGACAATTTGCGGATCTCCATCCGGTTTCTTGAAATCGTCTATTACACTCTGGGCATAATTGTCATCACAGATAACCCGCTGCATAAGCTTCCCCTTATATTGCGGATAAAGTGCGTCAAACCGTTCCCGAATAAATTCCGCATGGCGTTTATTCTGGGCGAAAATAATGGTTTTCCCGATACGGTCACCACCATCAACCTTGATTCCCCGCTCCATCAAATCTTCCAGAACCTGATCTACAGTACCTTGATTGAAAATAAACCGATTCAGGTTCTCCGGCAGAATCACACCTGGAATAGACCCATCCTCTTCTTCAAAATCTTCTTCAAAGCGTTCCTTATCTTTTTCTGACAAATCATCATAATGAATCCCTTTTACAGTGAAATCTGTTTTCACTTCATAATTGTAAAAAGGCACCAGCACATGGTCTACCTCTACAGCTGTATGATAATCGTATGCATAGGTTGGGGTGTCATTTTTACATTCAAAGAAATCGTATGTATTATGCGCCACATCGTCTTTCGGTGTAGCTGTCAGACCCACTAAAATCCCATCAAAATATTCAAAAATTGCACGATATTTTTTGAATATACTTCGATGGCTTTCATCAATGATAATCAGATCAAAATGCGCAGGCGTGAATATCAAATTGCCCTCTGCATTTCGCGCCTCTGTAATGGCATTGAGCATTGTGGGATATGTAGAAAATACAATTCTGGCATTTCTGTCTTCTTTATTGATGCAGAGATTACACAAAGACATCCCCGGCAAATAGTTTTGAAAATCTTCTTTTGCCTGCTTTACCAGAGCTGTGCGATCTGCCAGAAAAAGTACATTTGTCACATAGCCGCCTCTGCTCAGTACATCTGTCAAACTGGAGGCTGTTCTTGTTTTTCCAGTTCCTGTTGCCATGACCAGCAAATGTTTTCGTTTTCCCATCATGATTTTCTCACAAACGGCACGAATAGCTTCCTTCTGATAATACCGATCTGTGATTTTATCATCAATTTGGATTTTCGTCAGATCTTTACGCATGGTACGGCGATCCATCAGTTTTTGCAGATCACCTTTGCTGAATACACTGACAACTGGATGTTCTGTTCCGCTCACATCATCCCAGAAATTTGTATCAAAACCATTTGTCGTAAACATCATGGGTTTTCTGCCATATTTCCGTTCCAAACACTCTGCATACAGCATTGCCTGTTTTCTTCCGATCTTCGGGTCTTTGCTGGTACGCTTTGCCTCTATGACAGCCAAGGGCATGCCATCCTTGCCCAAAAGAACATAGTCCACATAGCCTTTTTGACCGGGTTTATTTTCCATGTCCGTCACTTCGTATTCTACTGCAACATCAGCATCTGGTCCTTCCAGTTTCCACCCCATCAGTTTCAAATCCAAGTCGATATACTGTTTGCGGGTAGCATATTCAGAAAGGTCATTGGGCGCAAAGTGGCGTGTTTTCTGGTTGGTTTCTTTCTTTTGGGCAAAACTCCCCTGCAGTTCTTCCAACTGTTTCAACAAACCTTCGATTTGAGCATCTTTTTCCTGCAACAGACTTTCCTGTTTACGGATTTTTTCCACATCTACGGAAGTTTTTTCTGTAGGAATCTTAGATGGGTCAAAGGTGCGTTCCTCATAGTCTGCGCCATAGCAATAATCCAGCCACTGGACAAATGCAAACAAATTGCGCAAGGAGGACAGAGCTTCCTGACGGGACACCTGATTGCCTGTATGTACCGCGTGATTTCCCAGCTTGACCACATAACGAATCTGGAGCCAAACAGTCGGATCTATGTTTTTTCAGAAATCAGAGCTTGCAGGTTGTCCTTGTATGGCTACTCCAGAGATTTATCCACAGAATAAAGCCACTTCACAGCCAGTTCCAAAGCTTTCCGGTACCATTTGGGCACCACATCATTTATTTTTTTGAATATCATCTTATAACAATTTTCTCATACTTTTCTAAATTCCAGAAAAAAGTAATTGTCACATCGTTATTTCAAATATACAAACCCCCACTGAAACACTTGATTTTAGCTGGTTTTTTAGCGAAAGCGGCGGTTTTAGAATTCACGTGTCCTTGCGGACAACCTAATTTCGAGTCTTTTGGGGTGAGGGTTTTCCAGTGTTTTCTGGTGCTTGTTTGTGTTAACAAATGATGGCACAAAGCCTTGAAAACACTGGATTTCATGGCAGAGAACAGCAAAAATCCAGCCTTTTGTCCAGCCAGAGAAAAAAGCATGTTTTGCGTTGGTTTGTTAGCATTTTGTTAGCAAATATCAGTGTCATTATCATCTGTCTTAGGTCAAAAGACCACACAGAAAGAGGAAAAATCCTCTCTGTGTGGTCTTTTTCTGTCTGGAGGAATGCTTATGAAATTAACACGACCGTTTGTCATGGTGGAAAAAGATGTCCTCTTTTCCCCGGAATTGACTGCCCTTGAAAAATTAGTTTATTGCGTTTTATGCGCTTTTTCTTTTAATATTACTCGTTCCTGCTACCCATCCTATAACACCATTGCAGAGAAAGTCGGTTGTTCTAAAAAGACTGCTATACAGTGTGTCGCTTCGCTGTGTGATAAAGGTTGGATGCAGAAAATGGAACAACGGACGAAGAAAGGCGGTCATCGCAGCAATATGTATTTTCTTGTTCTGTCACCAGAAAAACAATACCTCTACCCTAGCCACACAAAACCGGAATCCCCTTCTCCATCGGAAAAATCAGATTCTTCGTCTGATGGCGAACCATATTGGGGTTATACAGAACGGTTGGAAGATGTCAAGAAAAGAATTGACTATGATTACTTTGCGGAACATATGCCAGATCAGCTTTATATGGTGGATTTCCTTTGCCAGTGTATCCCAGAGCTTTATGATACTTCTTTCCCTGAAGACAGAAAACTGCTGAACAAAGTCAGCGGTCTGGATATTATCGGATTTTTGCACTATACAGCTGGTCGGAATTATTCTGGAGTGAAAAATATGAAGGCTTATTTGAAAACTATGTTTCTGGAATATCTACGGAACAAACAGCTGCTTCTGGCAACGGCAGTCCCACCCAAGATATGATAGACAGAGATAGATACATGGGTATAGTTCTTTAAATATAGTTTGGGTGAATGGACGAAACAAGGGAGGTGAATGTTGGAAACAAGGTGGTGAAACCAATACACCCTAGTGAGGACTTGAAGAAACCAGAAAGACATATTTTTCAATTCGAATATATGGACGGTCATTCTCTGCAATGATATACTTTTCATAGATACAATAGCGAGGTGAATCCCATGGATGCAAAGGAAAAAATCAATACCATATTGTGTGACGTATTATCTGACTGCGCAAATCTTGTTGGCGGAAACAGCTTTTTGCTCCGAAAAGTCCATTCTAAATTGCCTACCGAAGCAGTTCATATGAATATTGAAAATGGAGATTTTCTCCTAGTTAGCCAACTGCTGAATGCCATCGGAAATATACTGCAATTTGATGAGGAAAATCAGGTATGTACTGCTGTTGTCGGTTCTGGATTTGCAAATATGAATCCAGCCCTTGTTGTGGCAATGATGGAAGATCAGACACTCTACCTTGCTGCCTATGCCAAAGAAGGACTGCTTAAACAGCATACAGCAGAAAAGGCATTGAAAAATATCGTTAATTCTTTGCAAATGATGGAACAGGAAGCTGAGTGAAACTGTGGGTGCAGAAAATTTGAGTATGATATGTCCTTGTGCTATCATTTCTTACGTCCATACTGACAGAAAATAAGGGGGAACCCCTTTATTTTAGAAGTTCTCCCTACTCTTAGACAAGTGTTATCACAAATGTATTTTACAATATATTTTTTCAAGGAGGCGAAGCTATGTGCGCTGAAAAATGTCCCTATTGCGGTGGCGAATTGGAAAAAGGCAAATTGATCAGCAGAGGCGGTAATTTTTTCTTGCCTGATGGGGAAAAAATGCCTGCCCTGTTTACAGAAAAATCAATGAATAAAAGCAGAGCTATTCTATTGCCTCCGGATGTTGTTTCTGATGGGGATGTGCAGTTTCCAGTAGCTTATGTGTGTCGGGTATGTAAGAAAATTATCATTCCCTATGGTATATATAAATGACTTGAGAAATTTTCATATTAAAAAAATAAACCACTGATATAAGCTATATTAGCGGTTACTTTGGATAGAGCTAAAATTCTGAAATTCTACCCTTTTGGGCAGTGTGAAACTTTTTCTGTAAATATGTAATTGAAGAGGTTCTTCTATGGTAAAATTTAAATCATAGGAGGACCTTTTATTATGGCAAAACAGAAGAAACCCATACATCGGGTACAAATGACAGAGGGAAAACGAAACATTATTCATCAGCTCATGGAAGAATACGATATTCAGACAGCTGAGGATATTCAGGAAGCTCTAAAAGACCTTCTGGGCGGAACCATCAAAGAAATGATGGAAGCAGAAATGGAGGATCATCTCGGATATGAAAAATCTGAGCGTTCTGACAATGATGATTACCGAAATGGGTATAAACGCAAACGTATCAACAGCAGTTATGGTTCTATGGAAATTGAGGTTCCACAGGATCGTAAATCAACCTTTCAGCCGCAAGTAGTCAAAAAGCGCCAGAAAGACATCTCCGATATTGATCAGAAGATCATCTCTATGTATGCCAAAGGAATGACGACCAGACAGATATCTGAAACCATCGAAGATATTTACGGTTTTGAAACTTCGGAAGGATTCATTTCTGATGTAACAGATAAAATCCTCCCTCAGATTGAAGATTGGCAGAACCGCCCGTTAGATGAAGTATATCCAATTCTATTTATCGATGCAATCCACTATTCTGTCCGGGATAACGGTGTCATTCGCAAATTGGCGGCATATGTAATTCTTGGAATTAATACAGCAGGAAAAAAAGAAGTGCTTACCATTCAGGTTGGTGATAACGAAAACTCTAAATACTGGCTGTCTGTCTTAAATGAACTGAAAAACAGAGGGGTAAAAGATATCCTGATCCTTTGTGCTGATGGTCTGTCTGGAATCAAAGAAGCTATTTCGGCTGCTTTTCCGAAAACAGAATATCAACGCTGTATTGTCCATCAGGTAAGAAACACTCTGAAATATGTTCCAGATAAAGACAGGAAAGCCTTTGCAACGGATTTGAAAACCATCTATCAGGCACCGGACGAAAAGAAAGCTCTGGCAGCCCTTGAACAAGTAACAGAGAAATGGACACCAAAATATCCGAATTCCATGAAACGCTGGAAAGATAACTGGGATGCCATTTCTCCAATTTTCAAATTTTCGGCAGATGTCCGAAAGGTCATATACACGACCAATGCCATAGAATCTCTGAATTCCACCTATCGGAGATTAAACCAGCAAAGAAGCGTATTTCCAAGCGATACAGCATTGCTGAAAGCCCTGTATCTGGCAACTTTTGAAGCCACAAAAAAATGGACAACCACCATCCGGAACTGGGGTCAGGTCTACGGAGAATTAAGTATTATGTATGAAGGACGGCGTCCAGAATAAAAAGAACAGATTGGTTAAAACAGGCGGAAAAGCCGCCTGTTATTGACATGCCATCTTTTGGATGGTATATATAAAACAAAGGTGGAGTGCTTCATTTCAAGAGACCGTTTCAAGTTTTGTGTAAACCAGAAAAACTGACATAAGATATATTATTAGTTACTCTGGGCAGAGCCGAATCTTTGAGGCTCTGCCCTTTCCTGTATTATAATGCAGTTCCTGGACATGTCAAGCAGAGCTGGCTAAGCCAGCCCTCTCAGACAGGAAGCTGCTTATAATCCGGATAGTCTTTCTTCAAAGAAAATCTCCAGCTGCGAATGGATCTGCCCCCAATCCTGTCGGTGACCTGTCCATTTTTTCGTGATATCCATCATGGTCAGATACAGCATTTTCAGGAGACTCTCATCGGAAGGAAACACTGTCTTGGCTTTTGTGACCTTCCGGAGCTGGCGGTTAAATCCCTCGATGGCATTGGTAGTATAGATTAAACGGCGGACTGCTTCTGGATACTTGAAATAGGTCGAAAGATTGGTCCAGTTATCTTTCCAAGATTTCGCTATTTTGGGGTATTTTCCGCTCCATTTGTCATCAAAGCTGTCCAGTTCTGCTAATGCGATTTCTTCCGTTGGAGCCGCATATACACGTTTTAGATCGGCCATCAGCGGCTTGAGCTCCTTGTAGGAAACAAACTTCGTTGTATTACGGATCTGATGGATGATGCACTGCTGAATCTCTGTCTGGGGAAAGACAGCCTCGATTGCCTGGGGAAATCCTGTCAGCCCATCTACACATGCGATCAGGATATCTTCCACGCCACGATTTTTCAGACCATTCAGGATGGAGAGCCAAAATTTTGCACTTTCGTTTTGCCCGACATACATACCGAGCACGTCTTTATATCCCTCCATATCAATCCCGATGGCAATATAAACCGCACGTTTTACAATCCGTCCTTCGTTACGTACATGATAGTGGATCGCATCCATAAAAACAACTGCATAGATCTCTTCTAAAGGTCTTTCCTGCCATTCTTTCACAATGGGAAGGATCTTGTCTGTGATCCTGCTGATGGTACTGTCAGAAATTTCGATATCGTATAGTTCCCGCATATGACTTTCGATATCATTCGTAGTCATTCCTTTGGCATACATGGAAATGATTTTTTCTTCCATATCCTGGGTGACCGTATTCTGGTATTTCTTTACAATCTGTGGTTCAAACTCACCCTTCCGATCACGGGGGATATCGATTTCCATATCGCCATAACTGGTATGCATTATCTTTTGAGAATGTCCATTTCTGGAATTATCCGTTTCCTTGTTACGATAGTCATACTTAGAATAACCTAATTCCTCGTCCATCTCCTGATCCAGGGCACTTTCCAGAATGATGGACATCATATCCCTCATGATGGAATTTACATCTGTTCCGTCTTTTACCTTAACATTGTTTTCTTTCATGTAGTTGCTCATTATTTTCCGAAGAGCTGCTTTTTGTGGGGTATCCTTTTTTCTTGCCATAAAATAAACCTCCAAACTGGTAAGTCTATCTTACATCAGTTTGAAGGTTTACACAAACTTTGGGATACTCCTGAGTGCTTCATTTCAAAGCATTCCACCCAGTCTTATCATAGAAGAATCTTATTTACAGACTTTTCTTCATACCCTCCCATTGAGCGCCTCAATCGTGAGATCAAACGCCGAACAAAAGCAATTGGTGCTTTCCCCGATGGGCAGAGTGCTCTGATGCTCGTATGTGCCAGATTGCGCCATGTAGCAGCAACGAACTAGAGAGCCAGACATTACACCTTTTCAAAGCAGAGGATGATCTGCTGTCTGATATCATAGCCGGTTGACTGCCGGCTACCAAATGGCTAGATTTATTTTTGCGAAAGAACCTTTACACTATCTTTTTACCAAAGGACCTTGGATGCCCTGCTATTATTAGCATACATTCTTTAGTTTGTATATATAAAAAAAGTGGGGTACCTGTTTTTCGTCATTCCACCAAATCTTATCATAGAAGAATCCTATTTACAAACTATTTTTCATTCTCTGAACATCTTTGTCGCAAGTCAACTCCGCTCATACCATAGTCTACAAACCCATTTAACTTAACTTTTGACTCTATCTTTTTATCTTATTCTTCCGAAATAATTTCATTTAAAATTCCTAACACATCTTCATTTTTTTGCATATCCCAGACACTGTGTAATTCATTGACCAGTTTTTGTGTTTCTCTATTCGTTAGTATTTTGGGATCTATAATATAAATTAATAACAATTCAACTAATTTAGAATTTCCCATTATCATTTTTTTTTGAATATTGTCCCATAAAATTCTTCTCCACAATTTATGTTGTAACCACATCAACCGCTCAGGAAATAAATTAAGTATTTTTTCGTAGTACATATCAGTATTTTCTCGAACTCGCACTATAACCTTCGCAAACTGAACCAAAGAAATTGGTCTGAAAAAAATGTGACCTCCTTCTTTATCCCTAAATCTTCCTACGGTACCATCTATATAATCATTAATTTCCTCGCACCGCAACATAATTGACTTCCAAAACTCATAACATTCTTTTGTAAAATCATTAACAACTTTTTCTGAAGGTCTATGTCTTAAATATTCATTTATTTTTTTTCTACCTTTAATTTGTTTCCCATCTAAACCAATTACATCAATGTCCTTCACGAACATCCATAATAATTCTTTGTTACATTCATAATAAGCAATAATTGTAGTTAGTGCAGTACTATTTGTCTCAGGAATCGCTTTATTTTTTGAATCTAAAATACGATCTTTCAAAAACAAATCTGTGTCATCAATTAAATTTCTAGATGCTATTGCTACTACATCATCTTCATCTAGCGCAATAATATCTCTTAAAGATACAGGTTTAGCATATCTATTTAGCGTACTAAACATTCTCCTTGTTCTTTGCATCCCAACTTCATCCTTTGAATGTCCAATAAAAATTACTGGTACTCTCTCTTTTCCTAAAATTGGTTTATGTTCCAATGCCTTCTTTATGCCTGCAACTCTATGTTGCCCATCTACTGGGAAAATCTTTTCTTTTCCAGATAAAGTTAATATTCCTAAAGGAGAATCACCATCTTCAAATTCACTAATACGAATTTCATTCCACTCTGGTTCACCATCATATACCGCAAGAATTAGAGAATTAAAAAATCTCTCTTTCTGTGTTTCTAAGTAGTTAGCTATATTTTTATAATTGTCAGTTACACTTCTTTGTATCATTTCTGATAAAAACTTGGACTTATGTAATTCATCATTAATTGGACTTATATAATCTAAAATATCTTGAAAACTTAATGAGCTTACATAATATATCCATATACCCATTTGAGATCTAATTGCTGGTACTCTAATCATATTCCCCATATTATTTTCTCCTTAATTAAAAGCCTTCTGACTTGGCAATACTCTTATATACTCATCCGGATATTGAGTATTACACGGAGCCTTAATAACTCTATTTAACTCTCTTTCCACTTTTTCAATTAATAAGTCATCTTTTATTGGCAAATAGTAAAAATATAATGCTTTTCCCCATAGTTCTCTCATCATTGCTACTTTAGGTCTTGTATCCCTCATATAGGATTTACACCTTTTTCTTAAACTAAATCCTTTCCCTCTTCTTGCTCTCCCAATATACATAATATACAAATGCAGTCCAGGTATTAAATCGGGTCGGAGAACAAAAATATAAATACCTCCCACATCATCAGGTACTGTCGCAACTGCCTCATTCAATGCATTCCCTTCATCATTTAAAAACTTTATATTTTCCCATTCTCCTGAAACAATGTCTTTAACCTCTTCATCCATACTTTCCCATTGATCAATATTTAACTCAAATGACAGGGTAAGTACCTTATTTCGACAAAATATATCGACAATATCCGACATATTACCTCTTCCTCCTAACAAAGCCAATTTTTATAATAGCAGCTGCTCATTATTTATTGTTCTATATGTCATACCTATCAAAGATAGCTATGTTTTTTGTTCCAAACCTTGTTTATCAACCGTGATCTAATACTTTTGCTCTCAAAATTACTATATCAAAATAATATCAAACAAAATACACCTCTTATCTATCTCTAAACATTGAAAAACCTTAGAACACTCATAATTTAATATTTAAACTTGCTAATCTAACTCTTTGTGAATAATTTGGTCTATCGATTATTATCTCTTCCATCTTAAGCGCTGCACTCCATAAAAGAAGATTTGTAAGCATATTCTTTATATCCCTTCTATATGGTTTTGGGTCCGAAACCAATGTACTATGTAATTTTTCTGACAGCGCTCCGAAAAACATGCAACCATTATTTTCCTTTAATGTTGTTAAAAGCCATAAATATGCATTACTCCAACGAAATGCTTCCTTCAATTGCTCGATATCTCCAAAATACGTCTCATCTAAAAAGGAAATATATTCTCCTTCACGGATTAAGAAATTTTCTGGCAATTCATATGAAAATAATGCATCTATATGCGGATGAAACAGCTTTGTTATTGAATAATCCCAGCAAGGATTTCTAGCTCCATTAAGCTCATCGAACCTAACTATTTGTTTTTTCATATTTTCTAAAAGTTTATAATCAATATGAATAGCATCATTAAACAGTTGACCAATTTTTTCTACATCCTTTGCCTCTATATCCACTAGCGTTGCCATTTCTATGTTGCCATTTTTTCCAATACTTAGCCCTGACTTTGTTGCATTTGCGCTACCAACAAGTCCTCTCTTATTATCAACAATATACGTCTTAGCATGCAAATCAAAACGAACGTACACACTCCACCCATTCTTTAAACCACTTTCAAGGACAGAAAAGTCTGTGCTGCCTTTTAATATATCATCCATTCTAAATCTAACAAGAAGTTTTTTTTCATAAACTTCCTTCCCAATACATGAATTCAAATATAAAAAAGATGATTCTTTACAATATGCAGTAATAATTTGAACTGATGTAGACGCATTTTTTAATTCTTTTTTTATACAAGCAAGTATTTCGTTAGAGAATAAAATCGACATATAATCACCCTATTTCTTTGCGAAGCTTTGTTGCTCATTAATATATCTACGCAACTTCTCATTCCATATAGCTATTAGATTATCATTCTGTTCTTCTTGAGACATTTTTGTTTCATCAACAGCTTTAACTAATGATGCAACAAACAACTCAAATGCTGTTTTGGTATCTATAGATTCAAAGATTTCGCATAATGTTGTTTTATAAAAAAGATGATCCATATTAAAAGTTACCAGGCAACTCCCTAACTCAAAAGAATAATCAAATAAACCTGCTGTTTTTCCTAGGTTTTTATGAACAACGTTCACTTTGTTATTCATATAACTGTTTACATCTTCTTCTGTAGGATTTTCAATTCCTTGTTCTTTAAGTTCCTCTTTTGTCTTTTCCACCAATGTTTCATGTGGAGTATTTTCTCTAACCTCATCTGTTGCACTTTCCGACGTGCCCTCCTGGTTTTCTTCTGCTAAATTTATAATCTGAGTTGTTGGTGGAGTGATATCCTTTACCGTTCTCGCATTTTCTCTCGTCTTTTTATTAGCAGCATACATAGCAGAAATTGTATCATGAACAATATTGTATAATTGTGCCCAAACAGGCTTTATTTCCTCATCTATATAATCATTTTGCTCGACACGTCGAAGTTCGACATGCTGTTTATTATTTGCTACTCCAAATGCCTCATCTAATTCTGGATTAAATCTAATTTCACACCCCCACCATCTATGCTCTGGTTGGTTAACATTTTCATAAAAATCAAATTGACCAAAATCAATTTCACGATTTGCTCTCACAATTGAAATACCTTCAAGTTCTTTTACATGCTTCCCTAACTGAGTTTGACCAGGATTTCCAGAAATTGCAGTTTTATCATAGAAAATATTTTTCACAATAGAAAACTTGATTTCCACCTTCGATTCTTTTGTTTCTCCTGTTTCTGGATCTAAATATTTAATAGAATATGGTATAATTCCATCCGGATACTTAGAATTTGTATAAGCTTCAAAAACTGGAACAGTACAGTTAATGTTGGTTCTAGGAGAAATAACACCTGGATTATCAGGATTTCCCAAAACATAATTATTGGGCATAAGCATTAAAGGATCATTAGGCATAATCTCATGCGTATAATCCTGATTTTCATTATGAATCAATCGTATACTACTTCTCCCCTCACTTATAAAGTATCTAAACTTCTGTCCTAATGCGAAGTCAAGCTTCTTAAACAAAAAATTTACTGTTTTAGGTATTACTCTATCACATTTTTTCCATATTACAAATGTTCCATGCTGAGTAAAATCATACGTCTTATCACCTGCATCGGAAATCACTTTATAGGTCAAATATTTTTGATATTTTTCAGGGATTTCTGAAGAAATAGGATCCTCGATTTCTGTCTGTTCTTCATTCTTAATTTTATCAATATCCAAAAATACTTTTTTACAATTATCATATCCTCCTTGCCAAGAATAAACATCAACAGCGGGACAAGCATAAAGAGATGCTTGTGGCAGCCCTACTCCAAATCGACCTAGTCCTTTTCGATCAGTTCTTGTTGAATAGCCAATTCCAAGACATCCTTCTATCTCCTCATTAGTCATCCCACTCCCATCATCTAAAAATACTATTTCTGATATATTATTTCTCCCAGTTCTAGGATTATATTCCTCTGACACTATTACCAAAATATTCTGAGCACCAGCTTGGACTGAATTATCTATAATTTCAGCCATAGCACATTCAATATTTTTATAACCAGTATTACGAAGGGCATCTCCCATCGTTTTAATTACAAATATATCTTTTGCCATAATATCTCTCCCGTTAACTCCAATAATTATTAAAATGTGAAAAAGCCATATTTTCGTTATATTGTTGCAAATTATCTTTTACATCAACTAATAAGCAGATCTCATTTCCTCCCATTTGCGGACCTCTCAAACCACGTCCTATCATCTGACTATATAACACAATAGATTGCGTTGGTCTAGCAATAAAAACACATTCTATATTCGTAGCATCAAAT
>CATZIM010000024.1 GCA_958420075.1 uncultured Clostridia bacterium
TTCCCGTATTCAACACCCCCGGTGCCAATGCCAACGCCGTAAAAGAACTAGTGCTGGCAGGTCTCTTGGTATCCTCTCGCCGCATCATCAACGGCGCTCAGTGGGTACAGACCCTGGCAGGCAATGAAAACGTGGAAAAAGCAGTAGAAGCTGGCAAAAAGCAGTTCATCGGTCCCGAAATCGCCGGAAAAACCATCGGCGTTATCGGTCTGGGCGCCATTGGCGTACTGGTGGCAAATGCCGCTTTGGACTTGGGCATGGACGTAA
This sequence comes from uncultured Clostridia bacterium, assembly GCA_958420075.1. Classification (GTDB taxonomy): domain Bacteria; phylum Bacillota; class Clostridia; order Lachnospirales; family Anaerotignaceae; genus Anaerotignum. Next base: position 268 of record CATZIM010000024.1, read on the forward strand.
TCGGCTATGACCCCTTCCTGACACTGGAAGCCGCTTGGCATCTGTCCGCTTCCGTTGATAAAGCGGAAACACTGGAAGAACTGGTAGCCAAGAGTGATTACATCACCATCCACATTCCACTGAATGACAAAACCAGAAACACCTTTGACGAAAAGCTCTTTGCCGTTACCAAAAAAGGCGCAAGACTGCTGAACTTTGCCAGAGGCGGTCTGGTAAATAACGAAGCACTGAAAGACGCCATTGAAAAAGGCATCATCGCAAGATATATCACAGACTTTCCTGACGAAACCCTGCTGGGCAACGAAAACATCATCGTTCTGCCTCATCTGGGTGCGTCCACACCGGAATCCGAAGAAAACTGCGCCGAAATGGCTGCTGTGGAACTGCGGGAATACCTGCGTTACGGCAACATCCGCAATTCCGTGAACTTCCCCGGCTGTATCGTGCCTTATTCCGGCAAACCTCGTATTGCCATTTCCCACTCCAACATCGTGAACATGATTGGGCAGTTGGGTGCTGTATTTACCAAGCACCATATCAACATCGACAAGATGGTCAACAACTCCAAAGGCGAACTGGCTTACAACATCATCGTTTGCGATAACCTGCCGGAAAACGTCAACGAACTGGTGGATGACCTCTATGCTATCCACAGTGTTAAAAAAGTACGCGTACTGAATCAGGAGGGATAATATGGCAACCATCAGACCTTTTATGGGCATCCGTCCCGCACCTGAATACGCGAAAGACGTGGCAGCCCTGCCTTATGACGTTATGAATACCGAAGAAGCCAGAGAAATGGTAAAGGGAAATCCCTATTCCTTTTTGCATATCGACCGGGCGGAAATTGATCTGCCTGAAGGCACAGACCCTTACAGCCCCGCTGTATACGAAAAGGCAAAAGACACCTTTTATGACATGCTGGACAAAGGTATTTTCACACAGGATCTGCTGCCCAATTTCTACATCTATCGACTGACCATGGACGGCAGAAGCCAGACAGGACTGGTTGTCTGCACCGCCATTGACGAATATCTCAATGACACCATCAAAAAGCACGAGCTGACCCGTGCCGACAAAGAAGCTGACCGTATCCGCCATGTGGATACCCTCAACGCCAACACAGGTCCCATTTTCCTGGCTTACAAGGAAAATCCTGACGCCAAAGCCATCATCGACGGCTATACAGCGGCAGTGCCTCCTGTGTATGACTTTGTTTCCGATGACGGCATTGGACACACTGTATGGGTCATTGACAGCGATACAGAAATCGGCATGTTGGTACAGAGCTTTGCCAACGTGGAAAACTTCTATATTGCCGACGGACACCACCGGAACGCATCTGCTGTGAAAGTGGGTCTGAAACGCAGAGAACAGAAACCGGACTACACCGGCGAAGAAGAATTCAACTATTATCTTTCCGTACTGTTCCCTGCGGATGAACTCTTTATTTTGGATTACAACCGTGTGGTCAAGGATCTGAACGGGCGGAACGAACAGGAATTTTTGGAAAAGATTTCCGAAAACTTCAACGTTTCTCCTGCTCCCGCTTCCCCCTGCCATCCTCCTCGCAGACATACCTTCGGTATGTATCTGGGCGGCAAATGGTATCTCTTGGAAGCCAAAGACCACATTTTGTCCCACGACCCTGTAGATGGACTGGACGTGTCCATTCTGCAGAATTCTCTCCTCGCGCCTGTCCTTGCCATCGGTGATCCCAGAGTGGATAAACGCATCGACTTTGTCGGCGGTATCCGCGGACTGGGCGAGCTGGAAAGACGAGTGGACAGCGGCGAAATGCAGGTTGCATTTTCCATGTTCCCCACAGCCATGGATGAACTGATGGCAGTGGCAGACGCCGGACGTACCATGCCCCCCAAATCCACATGGTTTGAACCTAAGCTGCGCAGCGGCTTGTTCATCCACGATCTGGGCGAATAAAACTTATGCTAGAAACCCCCTTTGCGCCTCCCCTTGCATCGGGGGTTTTCTTTTTTTATTTTCCAATTTTCTCCTGCATATTCTTTTTTCTTTTCCTCATACTAAAAAAGAAAAAAGGAGGCGGAAAAACATGAATAAATTCACCACAGGCATGCTTGTGGGCGGCGCAGCTGCCATCATGGGCGTTGGCTATCTCATGCAGGACAAAAAGACCTACCGTAAAATGATGAAAAAAGGCAAAAAAATGGCTGTCAAAGCCGAAGAAGTCATGGACGACATGATCGACAATATGCTGGAAAACTAACCGGCAAAACACTTATTTCCAGAAAATCTCTCGTAAAACACTGCACAGAAAAAGGACCAGCCTTCCGGCGGTCCTTTTTCCGTTTTCTTGAGAGAGGGGTATGATTCTATATTCGAAATTTAAACTTGTTGTCTAATAATCCAGTAAGCCCCGTTTGTGGTAGGGCTTGTTTTGGCTTCTGCCAATATGGTGTCCAGCGGCCACAGCTTTTCTGTGTTTTCCACACTTTTCGGATCTGCCACAAAGACTTCGTTTCTGGCGTCTATGTTGCAGAGCAGTATGAAATGTCCGCCGCCGGTGAAGTGACCTTCTCCCATGAGGGCAATGACAGGATATCCAGCCTGCAAGGCTTTCTGTACCTCTGCCCCATCATTGGTGGTGGCACACTCCAATCCGAAATGTTTCAGTCCGTCAGCAATGAGGGTATGATAACTGCCGGAGCCCGGCGCACAATATCCGTTTTCCGCCGCCCAGTCCGCCATTTCCTTTGGGTTGATCTGGGTGTCCGTCAGGGAACTGACTGCCATAGCCAGCACCGTAGGGCCGCATCCGGCTTCCTCTATATAGTCCACTTCGCCGTATAACTCATGTGCCCAGCGTTCGTCTGTCTGGTTGTAATAAACCAGCCAGTCCGGCACATGCGCCGCCGACTTGCTGATAGTCACCGAATCAGGCGAAACGGGAGCCGGCGCCAAAGAAGGAATGAGAAAAATTACGAACATAAGTCCGCAATAAATCAGGGTTCTCCGCCAGCCGTTCTTTCTGCGGCGGGGAGAGAAAATTTGAAAGTAAATCTGTACCATTGTGAGAAAAAATAAAATACCCAATATTGCTATTTGCAAAATACGCAATATCTGCATCGCCCACGCCCCCGTTCCTGATTACAAAAGCAGTATAACACACTTTTTTAACGGAACTTTTGCGAAACCCTGTCGAATTTATTAAGATATTCCATGGAAATTCTTAGGATATGAAATTTTTGGCAAAAAAGTCCCATTTTCACACTTTTTTCTTTCTCTCAAGAAAAAGAAAATCGGTATTTCCCATGATCTGAAAATACCGATTCTTTTTTATTTTGTCAAAGCTGCGGATCAGCCTTTCAGCAGCTCGATGCCTTTGCGGATTCTGCGCAGGCTTTCTTCCTTGCCCAGAATGTCTGCCAGTTCCATAGCGCCGCCGGGAGAAGTAGGTTCACCAGACAGAGCGGTACGAACGGGCCACAGGAGCTGACCGTTTTTGATGCCCAGTTCACCAACCAGTGCCATCAGTGCGTCATGGATGCTGGTAGTGTTCCAGTCTGCCAGATTTTCCAGTACAGGCAGAGCTGCTTCCAGAGAAGACAGAGCAATTTCGTCGTTTGTTTTCATTTTCTTATGGGTATACAGTTCTGTGCCGTATTCGGGCAGCGTTTTGAAGAATTCCACCAGACCGGGAATGTCGTTCAGTGTTTCCAGACGTTTCTGGAGGAGAGCGGCAATCTTTTTCAGATCCAGATCTGTATCACCCAGTGCTTCTTTCAGCTTGGGTTCTGCCAGAGCGTAGTACTTTTCAAAGTCCATGGCTTTCAGGTATTCGCTGTTCATCCATGTCAGCTTCTTGATATCGAAGATGGCGGGAGATTTGCTCAGACCAGCCATATCGAAGTTTTCTTCCAGTTCTTTCAGGGAGAAGATTTCCTGTGTGCCGGAAGGGCTCCAGCCCAGCAGAGCGATATAGTTGACGATGGCTTCTACCACATAGCCTTCTCTTACCAGATCTTCAAAGGACTTGTCTCCATGACGTTTAGACAGTTTATGGTGTGCGTCACGCATAACTGCCGGCAGGTGTACATATACGGGAGGTTCCCAACCGAATGCTTTGTACAGCAGGTTATATTTAGGTGTGGAGGACAGGTATTCGCTGCCGCGTACCACGTGTGTGATGTGCATCAGGTGGTCATCCACAACGTTTGCGAAGTTATAAGTAGGGAAACCGTCTGCTTTCATCAGAATCTGGTCGTCCAGTTCTGTATTTTCCACAGTGATGTCGCCGTATACCACGTCAGAGAATGTGGTTGTACCGCTGTCGGGCATTTTCTGACGGATAACGAAAGGTACGCCTGCGTCCAGTTTTGCCTGTACTTCTTCTTTGGACAGACCCAGGCAGTGACGGTCATATTTTGCGAAAGCGGCGCCTTCTGCGTTGCTTTCTTTCAGGGATTCCAGACGTTCTTTTGTGCAGAAGCAGTAGTATGCTTCGCCTTTTTCCACCAGTTCTTTTGCGTAGTCCATGTACATGCCCATACGTTCGCTCTGTACATAAGGGCCGTATTCGCCACCGATATCGGGGCCTTCATCATGGTGCAGACCTGTCATGCGCATGGTGTTGTAGATCACATCTACTGCGCCTTCCACCTGACGTTCCTGGTCTGTATCCTCAATACGCAGGATGAATTTCCCACCTTGGGATTTTGCAATCAAATATTCATATAAAGCGGTTCTCAAGTTCCCGATGTGCATATAGCCTGTGGGGCTGGGGGCAAATCTGGTTCTGACTTCCATATTTCATCTTCCTTTCTCATTCTTTTGCGCCGAAGCCATAGTCCGGCAAAATATCATATTCTAGTTTAAACGGAAAACCCTGCCCTGTAAAGGGATTTCGGGAAAAAGGGACTGAAATTATTTGTTTCTTTCCGTGATATATGCTATACTTGACCACAAGTGAATCCGAATACAGAAAGGAGCATTTCAGAAAATGTCTTTAGATAAAGAGAACATGAAAAAAATATGTCTGCTCATCGTCTTTACACTGGCGGTGTTTGTAGGTCTGTGGCGGCTGGAAGCAGTCATTGGTGCCATTACTTTCCTGGGCGGCATCCTTGCCCCCTTCATTCTGGGCGGCGCCATTGCCTTCATCCTCAGTGTACCCATGAACCGCATTGAAATCACTATCTGCAAGCTGTGCAGCAAAGACAGCAACGAAAAGCGACAGAAAAAACGGGAAAAATTCCTGCGTCCCTTCAGCATGATCCTCACACTGGTTCTTGTCATTGCCGTATTGGCACTGGCAGTGCTGGTCATCTTCCCAGAACTGGGCAGAACCGTTTCCGGATTGGGCAGAACCATCCAGGCAAACGTACCCATCCTGCTGGATAAACTGGAAGAACTGTTCCACAACAACAAAGAAATTTCCTATTGGCTGGCAAATCTGGATCTGAACTGGGATGAAATCATCAAAAAAGCCACAAATATTTTCCAGAGCGGCGCTGACATCGTACTGGGCTCCACATTCTCTATGGTACAGAGCATTTTCAGCGGCGTGACCACGTTTGTCATTGGCTTTGTCTTTGCCTGCTACATCCTCATTCAGAAAGAAAAACTGGGCAGACAGTGCCGGAAGCTGCTGTTTGCTTATCTGAAAAAACAGCAGGCAGAACGTGTGCTGGAAATCGCTTCCCTGACACACCGCACATTTGCCAAGTTCCTCACCGGACAGTGTCTGGAAGCCGTCATTCTTGGTACCATGTTCTTTGTTGCCATGACACTTCTGCGCTTCCCTTATCCCCTGCTGGTAGGCGTCCTCATCGCCCTCACAGCACTGATCCCCATTTTCGGGGCATTCATCGGCTGCGTGGTAGCTGCATTCCTGATTCTCATGGTCAGCCCCATGCAGGCACTGGCGTTCATCGTGCTGTTTTTGGTATTGCAGCAGCTGGAAGGCAACTTCATTTACCCTCATGTGGTGGGCGGCTCCGTTGGTCTGCCATCCATCTGGGTATTGGTAGCCGTTACCGTAGGCGGCAGCCTCATGGGCATTGTGGGTATGCTCATTTTCATTCCCCTTATGTCCGTTCTGTATACCCTCCTGCGGCAGGATGTTATCAAACGTCTGGAGAAAAAACAACTGGATATTTCATGATATTGTCAAAGACTCCTCGCATCGAGGAGTTTTTTTTATGCAGATTACACACTTTCCTTGTTTTTTCCTCCTGTGTGTGCTAAAATAAAAACAAATCCAATACTACCCTAAAGGTCGGAGGTGTATGATATGAGACAACGCGAAGAAATCATCAAAGCCTGGCTGGACATGTGGCTGGGACAGGAACTGCTGCCGCTGGAAGCAGTCTTTACACCGGATGTGCATTACTATGAATTTCAGGGACGGGAATACGAAGGCATGGACCAGATCCGTCGCTGGTTTGAAACATGGAACAGCGAAAACCGTGTCGTAAAATGGGAAGTTGGCCGTTTCGTACACGATCAGGATCTGACATTGGTACCCTTCTATTTCCAGAACGTGAACAAAGAAGGGGAAAAACGGGAATATGAGGGGGTTTATCTGGTAGAATGGGACGGCGACCATCGCATCCAGAAATTGCAGGAATTCTACTGCAAACTGCCTCATTACAAACCTTACGCATAAACATCTGTGCCTGCTCTTTCAAAAGCAACTTCCCCTTAAGAAAACATTGATTTTTCTTTTTCTTGATTTCTTAAGGGGAATTGCGACGGCTGTTTTCATAAGAAAACATAACAAATAAAATTTTCATAAAATAAGAAAGCTAGAATCCGCTGTCATGATAAGGATTTTAGCTTTCTTTGTTTTCTTATGAAGATGCCCCTAAGAGAGCAGGCTTTTTTCACGAAAAGGAGCAAAGACAATGACATTCACACCCATCGACATGGAAACATGGCACAGAAAGCCATATTTCCTCCACTATCACAAGGACATTCCCTGCACTTACAGCATGACCGTTTCTCTGGACATCACCGTTCTGAAGAAAACAGGCGTTTCCCTGTATCTTGCCCTGCTGTATCTCTTGACCAAAAACGTAAACCGCTACGAGCAGTTCCGCACAGCCTTTGACGAAAAGGGAAATGTGGGCATCTATTCCAACATGAAGCCATGCTACACCATTTTCCATAAGGAACAGGAAACGTTCTCCAACCTCTGGACAGAGTACAGCGAGGACTTTTCCACATTCCTTGCACGATACAAAGCCGATCTGGAAACCTACGGAAATGTACTGGATATGGACGCAAAGCCAAACACACCGCCCAACACCTTCCCCGTTTCCATGGTGCCATGGACAACATTCACAGGCTTCCATCTGCACCTGCAAAAGGGCTATGACTATCTCCTGCCCATATTCACACTGGGCAAGGCATGGGAACACCACGGTCATTGGAAAATGCCCCTTGCCATACAGGTACACCATGATGTCTGTGATGGGTTCCATGTAAGCCGTTTTGTGGAATCTCTTCAGCAGGATTTGCATCAATTCCAGCCATAAAAAGAAAACACGAAAACTTTTTTAAAAGCAGCTTCTCCCTTCAGAAACATTGTTTTTCTTCCATTTCGTAAGGGGAACTGCAACGGCTATCTTCAGAAGAAAACATACCTGATAAAAATAAGAAAGCTGAAATCCTTGCAATAGAAAAGATTTCAGCTTTCTTTGTTTTCTTATGAGGAAGCTTCAAAAGAACTTCGTTTTTATGGTTCTGATTGATTTTCTGTGGTTTCCTCTGCCCCCAGATACCGCAGGATCGCCCGGTAATAGGCTTCCGCTGCTTTTTGGCAGCCTTCCTCCGTACCGAACTGTGCCACATCCTTTTCATTGGTGACAAAGCACTGTTCCACCAGCACAGCGGCACCTTCCTGATTTTTCAGCACACCAAAGGTATCGTAATCATAAACAGTGGTATCGGTGGAATCCACCAGCATTTTCTGGCCATTCACATAGTACCCGAAACGGATACCATTGCCGCCCCGCAGCTCACTGCCTGCCGCTTCCATCTCTTCTGCCAGCAGAGCGGCAAATTCCATGCTTGCCTCATGGTTTTCCATACCCGGTACAGCTGGATAACACTCAAAGCCTGATGCTTCCCCTGTTTCATCGGCATTGCCATGGACAGAAAGCATCAGATCCGGCTGCAAAAAGGCAAGTTTGCGGTTACGATCGGTGATAGACATGCCCTCACCCATTTTTCTAGTAAGCACTACCCGAAAACGTCCATCCTCTTTCAGCAGTTTTTCCAAAGCTGTCACTGTCTGCTCTGTCAGCTGTACTTCCTGAATGACCCCCACAGAGCCTACATCTTCTCCGCCATGACCTGCGTCCAGCGCCACAGTATAGGGCTTGCCATAGCGGTAATACAGAAAGAATCCCCCATAGCCCAGCACAAACAGAATCAGTATAACCAGCAGACGACGGAAGATACCGCCTTTTCTCCGGCGTTTTTTCCGTTTTGGCGGCTGGTACACATCCTCATATCTTCTGGGTGGTTCCTCGTATCTTCTGGGCTTTCGCCGCCGTTTTTCCGGCGGTTCAAAATCTCTCCAGTTTCTCCCCTTCATGCCTTAAATGATGAAAGTATCTCCTTCTCTGCGGATCAAAGCCACATGGGCGCCGTAAGGCTTTTGACGCAGTTTTTCGCAGATATCAAAATGTTTCCAGAAGTGCATGGGCAGCAGCACCTTTGCCCCAACTCTTTCCATGAAATAATCCACTGCCCAGTCATATTTGTCCTGCAAACGAGGGTCAGCAGGTACACATGCCACGTCGATTTCTCTGCCTTTGAGCAGGTCAATTTCCCGACGATAGCTGTCTGCGATGTCGTTATTGAATTCTTCGCTTTCGCCGTTCCAATGCCACCAGTTCAAATCCCCTGCATGGAATACGGTACGTTTGCCGGCTACTTTCACCACAAAGGCAACACCCTGGTCGTTGGAAGCCAGTGTTTCGATTTCCAGATCATCCACAGTCAGTTTCTGGTGGGGTTTCACCCATGTGACTTCTCCTTTGAAATCCTTGGGCAGTTCCACATCGTCGGACAGGATATAGTGTGCCCGATCTGCCCACCGCAGGATAGCAGGGTCGTAGTGATCCCCATGACCGTGGGAAACGAAAATATAAAACTTCTTATGAGGGAAATCCCCTTCATTCACTCTGTCAAACATCCCGTTCTGGGTGTAGTAATCAAAAAGCAGTACAGAATGCTTTGTTTCAATCTGAAATCCGCTGTGATGCAGATATGTCATATTCATAAAGTTTCTCCTTCCATCTTCTTCCGTTTCAGCAGTACCCGTTCTTTGGCTTCTTCCAGAAACTGCCGCGCCTGTGCTTCGTCATAAAGCCATTGCCGCAGATTTTCACCAGACAATATGAGAGGTGTGCGGTGGTGAATCTCTCCCACACATCCTGCGGCGTGTTCCGTCACAACGGTGGCTTCCCAGCCTTTCGCCTTTTTTCGACAGACGCCAGCCAGATACAGCATTTCGTCCTCTTGGGGCAGAAAATCCCATCCTGTCCCATCTCCGTCCCACTCGCAAAACCCTGTCACCGGAATGACACAGCGATTCTGGACAAAGTCCTTACCAAAAAGGGGCTTTTCCAGCAGGGTTTCGCTTCTGGCGTTATATACCCGCTTGCCTTTCTGGGTCAGATACCCCCAGTCTGCCACATCCGCCGTTGTTTTGCCGCCGGACACCCGCAGTATGGGAATGAGATTTCCGGGAAATAATTCCCTGCCGAATTCACAATTGGGGTATTTTCGCAGAATTTCCCTCATGATAGCCGCCATAGGCTTACTTGCAGGGGAAAATTCCCATATCATTTGTCTGCACATGTCACTTCACGCATGGCACCTGTATGAGGGTCCATGACAAAACCGTAAACTTCCACATCTTTATGAATCAGTGGATGGTTGCGGATGGTATCCACCGTGTTCTGGACAGAAGCGCAGATATCGCCGAAGCCTGTAAGCCACTGTTCCAGATTTTTATGGTTGGCATCCACATGGTCAATGACATCTCTGGAAATGCCCTTTTCTTCCATTTTGGCAATCATCTTTTTGGCATCCAGCGCTCTGCCGCCGCAGTCGTCATGACCGATGACCAGAATGGTATCCACGCCCAGTTCATAAACAGCCACCAGCAGGGAGAAAATCACACTGCCGTAGGGGTGGGTAATCTGACCGCCGGCGTTTTTGATGAGCTTCACATCACCGTTTTTGATGCCCAGTGCCGCAGGCAGCAGTTCTGTCATACGGGTATCCATACAGGACAAAATGGCGATCTTCCGGTCGGGATATTTTGTGGTTTCATATCGTTGGTACATTTCATGGTCTACAAAAACTCTGTTATATTCCAGCATTTTTTTCACGCTGTCGTTCATGGGGAATCCCTCCTTTGTATCCTCTCACTTCTTTCTGCTCTGCCATTTCAGTGTGGCAAAGATCAGCACAAACCAAAGTACGATCAGAATCAATGCCAAAGGCAGGATGGCGTTGAGCAAAGTTTCCGCCGGCAGCACTTTTGCCGCAATATACAGCCCGATGCCCACCAGCACCAGATACAGCAGTGTTACCACCTGCATGATTTTTCTTGTTTCCTTCATATCGCACCTTCCTTTCTGCCGCTCTGTACTGATTCTATCATTCCAGCGGAAAGAAATCAAATTTCCGAAATAAAAAAATCCGACATTTTTCCAAAAAACATCGGATCAGATTGTAAATAAAGTACTTTTTATACATTTTCGAGAACGCGGAAAGGTTTGGGAAACAAAGAGTTTCCCAACTGGAATCCGCAGTCGGAATTTACTTCCGACGAGGAAAACAGTGCGTTTCAAGGCATTTATGCCGATGGAACGAACTGTTTATACTTCTGCCTATTCGTCAAAGGCTTGAATGAAATGAGCCTTTGACGAAAGGTTGTCGACTTCGTCGACAACCTTATCGGATTTTCTGTCTGTTAAAAAGTGAGCAGACCTGTAAGCCGGGTTCTGTCGTGGACAGCCATCTATCTTGGTCTGTTGTTGCCAACAGCATCATGCGACTTTTCATCGAGGAGAGACGAGCAGCCTCTTTGCCCTCTTTCGTCTTGCTTCAGGTGGGGTTTACAGAGCCTCCTGCGTTACCGTAGGAGCGGTGGGCTCTTACCCCACCTTTCCATCCTTACCTGCCAAAAGACAGGCGGTTTATTTCTGTTGCACTGTCCTTAGAGTCGCCTCCACCGGCCGTTAGCCGGCACCCTGCCCTATGAAGCCCGGACTTTCCTCACTGGAGCGAATCCAGCGCGACTGTCCAGTCTACTCAATGGATAATTATACTCCAAAAAGGAGCTGTTTGTCAAACCTTAAAGCAGCTGCCGCCCACAAATTCCTTAATCAAAGAGTTGTTGGGGATTTCTGTACCCGGTGCCGCAAGGAAATAGCCCAGGAATTTGATGAGCCGTTTTGCGGTGATATATTCGGGCTGATCTTCCCCAATGGCAAAAAGCTGGGGTTCTGCATACTGCTTCAGCACGCTCAGTTCGTAGATAGTTGCGGAGTTGAAAATAGCGTCGGCGTTTTCCTGATAAGGGAAAATGTTTTCCGCTTCCCCATCGGTAACGTCGTTCCATGTGCGGATGGTTTCTGCCGCATCCCGTCCACGGAACTGATAATCTCGTACAATACGGCGAATCAAACGGCTGTCCGATGTGGAAATACGGTTATGATCATCTACGTTCAGCTGCGTCATGGCACTAATGAAAATTTTGAATTTCTGTTCCGCAGGGATTTCCGATGTGAGCATATCGTTAAGCCCGTGGATGCCTTCCAGTACCAGAATTTCGCCTTTCTTCGCCTGAATACGGTTGCCGTTGTATTCCCGTTTGCCTGTGACAAAGTTATAAGTAGGCAGGTCTACCAATTCCCCTGCAATCATTTTCTTCAAGTCGTCGTTAAGCAAAGGCAGGTCAAGGGCGTGGATATGTTCATAATTCCGCTTGCCGTTTTCATCCACCGGTGTTTTATCCCGTTCCACGAAATAATCATCCAGAGAGATTTTATGGGGGCGGATACCCAATACCTGCAGCTGGATGCACAGGCGGTTGGCAAAGGAAGTCTTGCCGGAGGAAGAAGGTCCTGCGATGAGTACCACACGGACTTTATCCAAACGCTGATGAATCATATCGGCGATTTCCGCAATCTTCTTTTCATGAAGAGCTTCATTGATGCGAATCAGGTCACCAAATTTCCCCTGGGTCAGTGTATGGTTCAGTTCCGCCACGTTTTTCACGCCCATAAGCTGGCACCAATGCATCTGTTCCAAAAATACACTGCTGATTTTCTTGGGGTTGGAGAATTCCCGCAGCACTTCTGGATTTTTCTGGTCAGGGAAGCGAATCAGGAAGCCGTTTTCATAAGCCATGAGGGAAAAGACCTTCAAATCCCCTGTGGACGCAGGCATATATCCATAGAAATAATCATAGAAGCCATCCAGTTCATAAAGATTCACGTTGGACGCACGGCGATAACGGAACAGTTCATCCTTATCGGGCATACCCTGTCTTCTGGCGATTTCTCTGGCATCTTCTTTCCGCATGGTGCGTTTGCAGATGGGCAGGTCTGCTGCCACATATTCCCGCATTTTGCCTTCGATTTTTGCCAGCACTTCTTCTGTGATTTCCATTTCCGGTTTGCGGATTTCACAGTAGAGATTTTTCTGCAAAGAGTGTTCCACTACCACCAGAGATTCGCTTCCCCAGAGTTCGTAAACGGCTTTTGTCATCAGAATCAGCACCCCACGGCGATAAACGCGCATGGCTTCATCGTTCTCAATGCCATAAAATGTCACATCATCACAGGTGCGGATTTTCTGATTTAGTTCCCGCAGTTTATTTTTCTGTCTTGCCAGCATAATGGGACCATTGACCATGGCGGAAAAATCTTTTGCCACGTCGGCAAAGGTTGCCCCCTCTGCAATCTCCACCATTTT
>CATZIM010000025.1 GCA_958420075.1 uncultured Clostridia bacterium
AGGGGCAGCCATGGGGAAAGCCGCAAAAGAACATCCCGCATCTATGGTAGCGGTGATGAAAATGGAAAATGAACAGGTGGAAGCACTGGCGGAAAAATACCCCAATGTGTTCCCTGTAAACTACAACGGCCCCGGTCAGCTGGTTGTTGCCGGGAAAAAAGATGAACTCGACAGTTTCGGAAAAGATGCAAAGGAAGCTGGCGGCAGATGTCTGCCAGTAGCCGTAGGCGGCGGTTTCCATTCTCCTTTTATGGATGAAGCATCTAAGGAATTTGCAGAAGCACTGAAGGCTGTGGATGTAAAACAGCCCGAAATGACTGTATATTCCAACTACACAACAAAACCTTACACAGCAGAAGTAAGGGATCTGATGGAAAAACAGATCAACCATTCCCTGCGTTGGCAGGAAAGTATTGAAAATATGGCGGCAGACGGCTTTGATACTTTCATTGAAGTGGGCGTTGGCACCACACTGAAGAAACTCATCAGCCGCATTCTTCCTGACAGCAAAGTGTATGCTGTTTCCAACATGGAAGAAGCTCGCCAGGTAGCAGAGGAGGTACGCTAAGATATGTTGAAAGGAAAAACAGCCATTGTTACAGGCGGTTCCCGTGGTATCGGTGCGGCCATTTGTAAAAGATTCGCAGAACAGGGTGCGAACATCGCGCTGCTGTATGCAGGCAATACCCAGAAAGCAGAAGAAACAAAAGCAGCTCTGCAGGAAATGGGTGTAAAGGCAGAAGCTTACCAGTGCAACGTGGCGGACGCGGAACAGGTTGCCGCAGTCTGCAAACAGATCATCAAAGATTTCGGCGGCGCCGATATTCTGGTAAACAATGCCGGTATTACCAAGGACAAACTGGTGCCTATGATGAAGGTTCCCGACTTCGACAGCGTTGTGGATACCAATCTGAAAGGCGCTTTCTATATGATCAAGCAGCTTTACCCTGTTTTCATGAAACAGAAAAGCGGCAAGATTATCAATATCAGCTCTGTATCTGGTCTGATGGGCAACCCCGGTCAGACAAACTACTCCGCTTCCAAGGCGGGGCTTATTGGGCTGACAAAATCTGTTGCAAAAGAACTGGCTAGCCGCAATGTGAACTGCAATGCAATTGCACCCGGTTTTGTAGCAACAGATATGACAGAAAATCTGTCTGAAAACAACGCATTAGTCGATCATATTCCAATGAAAAGATTTGCGCAGCCCGAAGACATTGCAAACCTTGCGCTGTTTTTGGCAAGCGACCAGTCCGATTATATCACTGGCGAAGTGATCCGCATCGACGGCGGTCTGGCCATGTAGGAGGTACTTTATGAAAAGAGTCGTAGTAACAGGTTTGGGTGCGGTAACCCCCATCGGCAACAATGTGGCTGATTTCTGGGAAGGTCTGAAAACAGGCAAAAACGGCATCGGTATGATCACCCGTTTTGACGTATCCGAATCCAAATATAAACTGGCAGCAGAAGTAAAGGATTTCGATCCTCTGTGCTGCATGGATAAACTGTCCGCAAAGAAGCTGGACCGTTTCACACAGTATGCGCTGGCATCTGCGGCAGAAGCCATGGCTGACAGCGAACTGGAAGGCAAAATCGCCCCTGAAGAACTGGGCGTATACTTTGGCAGCGGTATCGGTGGCTTTGAAACATTTGGAGAATCCTATAAAGCGCTGGAAGAAAAAGGCCCCAGACGTGTTTCTCCTCTGTTCATCCCTAAAATGATCAGCAATATCGCAGCTGGCAACATTGCCATCAAATATCATGCACAGGGTCCCTGTGTTTCCATGACAACCGCATGTGCTACCGGTACTACATGTATCGGCGAAGCATATCGTGCGATCCGTCACGGTTACACAACAGCGGCTATCTGCGGCGGCAGTGAAGCAGCCATCACCAATTTGGCAGTGGCAGGCTTTGGCGCATGTATGGCACTGAGCCCTTCTGAAGATCCCAATGCAGCATCTCTGCCTTTCGACAAACGCCGCGGCGGTTTTGTCATGGGCGAAGGCGCAGGCACACTGATCCTGGAAGAATATGAACACGCAAAAGCAAGAGGCGCGAAGATTTATGCGGAAGTATGCGGCTATGGTTCCACCTGTGACGCACACCATGTAACAGCTCCTGATGAAACAGCTGTAGCCAGCGCAAGAGCGATCAAAGAAGCTATGGCAGAACTGGAAGGCGTTCCCGCAGAAAAAATCTACATCAACGCCCATGGTACAGGTACAGCCCTGAACGATAAAACAGAAACAAATGCCATCCGTAAGGCTCTGGGCGAAGAAGACGCGCAGAAAGTACATATCAGCTCTACAAAATCCATGACAGGTCATATGCTGGGTGCAGCAGGTGCGGCAGAAGCCATCGCTGCAATCTGTGCCATGAACAACTCTCTGGTACCTCCCACCATCAACCTGCTGGAACAGGATGAAGTTTGTGATCTGCACTATACACCCAATGTAGCAGAAGAAGCGGAACTGGAAGCAGTTCTGTCCACTTCTCTGGGCTTTGGCGGTCACAATGCCTGCATCGCATTTAGAAAATTCAAAGGGTGAGATAGATGGAAACAACAAAGATTGCCGAATTGGCAAAAATTTTGAAAGATAACGGTTTGACCAAACTGGATTTGACAGAAGGCGACAACAGACTGGTGCTGGAAGCAGTTTCTGCTCCCGTGGCACCTGCTGTGGTAGTGCCTGCGGCTGTTCCTGTGGAAGCTGTGCCCGTTGCAGCAGCAGAAGCGCCTGCGGCAGCACCTGCAGCTCCTGCTGCGCCTGAAGAAGATTTGTATGAACAGAAAACACCTCTGGTAGGTACTGTTTATATGGCACCTCAGGCTGGCGCGGCACCTTATGTGTCCGTAGGGGATCATGTGGCAGCCGGCGATACTGTATGTATCGTGGAATCCATGAAGATGTTCAATGAAATCGCAGCAGAATGCAGCGGTACCATTGAAGAAATCTGTGTCAACAACGGTCAGATCGTGGAATACGGTCAGGCTCTGTTCCGTATCCGTGAAGACTGACAGGAAGAAGGCGAAAACCTATGAATCAGGAAGAACTGAAGAAAATACTGCCCCATCGGGACAATATGCTGCTGGTTGACGAAGCAGAACTGAGAGATGGCGTTGCTTATGGCAAAAAGACCATCCGCCCCGATGAGTGGTTTTTGCAGGGACATTTCCCCGGCAACCCTGTAGTGCCGGGTGTCATCCTGTGCGAAATTCTGGGACAGTCCACCTGTGTGCTCCTTTCCGGTGAACAGGAAGGCGCAACACCTTATTTCACAGGTCTGGACAAAGTACGTTTCAAAAACAGCGTGCGTCCCGGTGATGTTTTGGAAACAGAATGCACTTTGATCAAACACAAAGGTCCTTTCTACTGGGCAAGCGGCAAAGGCTTTGTGAACGGAAAATTATGCGTCAGTGCGGAATTTTCTTTCGCTCTGATAAAGGAGTAAGAGGATATGTTTTCAAAAATTCTCATTGCAAACAGAGGGGAGGTAGCTGTCCGCATCATTCGTGCCTGTAAGGAAATGGGCATCGAAACTGTAGCGGTATATTCCGAAGCAGACCAGAATTCCCTGCCCGTAGCACTGGCAGACGAAAGAATCTGTATCGGTTCCAATGCGGCGGCAGACAGCTATCTGAACCAGAAAAATATCATCAGTGCGGCTTTGGCATCCAATGCGGAAGCCATCCATCCCGGCTATGGCTTTTTGTCCGAAAACCCTGAGTTTGCGGCACTTTGCGAAGAAAAGGGCATCATTTTCATCGGCCCTGACAGCAACGTGCTTCGCGCTATGGGTGACAAGGACAATTCCCGTCAGCTCATGAAGGAAATCGGTGTGCCTGTGGTACCCGGTACAGAAATCCTTCATGACCCTGCGGAAGCAAAACGTCTGGCTGCGGAAATTGGCTATCCCATTCTGGTAAAAGCTACCGCTGGCGGCGGCGGCAAGGGCATCCGTGTGGTGGAAAGAGAAGAAGATCTGGAACATGCCTTTTTGGCAGCGTCTGAAGAAGCCAAAAGCGCTTTTGGCAATGGCGACGTGTTCCTGGAAAAATATCTGACTTCTGTACGCCATGTGGAAATGCAGGTGCTGGCAGACGCTTTTGGCAACATCGTTTGTCTGGGGGAACGTGACTGCTCCCTGCAGCTGAACAAGCAGAAGGTGCTGGAAGAAACACCTTGCCCTGTTATGACAGAAGACATCCGCAAAAGAATGATGGATGCGGCTGTGAAAGCGGCAAAAGCTGCCAACTATGTGAACGCAGGTACCGTAGAGTTCCTGCTGGCACCCGACGGCAATTTCTATTTCATTGAAATGAATACCCGTCTGCAGGTAGAACATCCCATTACAGAAGAAATCAGCGATGTGGACATCGTAAAGTGGCAGATTCGTATTGCCTGCCAGATTCCTCTGGATTTCACTCAGGAAGATATTCACCTGCATGGTCATTCCATGGAATGCCGCATCAACGCAAGAAGCACCGGTCAGGTGGACTTTTTGCATATTCCCGGCGGTTCCCGGGTACACTTTGATACAGCATTGGTACAGGATTGCCTGATTGTACCTTTTTATGATTCCATGATTGGTAAACTCATTGTTTACGCTAAGACCAGAGAAGATGCCATCCGTAAAATGGAAGCGGCTCTTTGCGAAATGGTTATCCATGGGATTCATACCAATATTGAAGACCAACTGCGGCTGGTGCGTAACCCCCGGTTCCAGAAAGGGGATTATGACACACTGATTCTGCCGGAATTGTTGGCGGAAGGAGGCACAGAACTTGAATAATATTGTTGGCATGTTCCGAAAATCAAGAAATGTGCTGGAAAGCGGCGGTATCACACCTACCGTGGAAGAAAAGATCCGCTGCCCCATTTGTAAAGCCATTGATACAAAACGTTCTGTGGCAAAGAACAAAATGGTATGCCCTTCCTGCGGCTATCATTACCGTATCAATGCCAGAACAAGAATCAAAGCCATTTGTGACAAAGGCAGTTTTCAGGAACTGGAAATGAATATCCAGACAGAAAACCCTTTGAACTTCCCTGGCTATGCCAATAAGATCGAATCCGCTCGTGCGGCATCTGGTCAGATGGAAGGCGTGGTATGTGGTACTGCTACCATCCGCCGTCAGCCTTGTGCTGTGTTCGTTATGGACCCTCAGTTCATGATGGGCAGTATGGGTTCTGTGGTAGGGGAAAAGATTACACGGCTTTTTGAATACGCAACAGAACATGATCTGCCTGTGGTAGGCTTTACAGCCTCCGGCGGTGCCAGAATGCAGGAAGGGATTCTGTCCCTCATGCAGATGGCGAAAACCAGCGGCGCTGTTCATTTCCACAGCGACAAAGGCGGATTGTATATCACTGTTCTGACAGACCCCACTACTGGCGGGGTAACGGCAAGCTTTGCTATGCTGGGGGATATCATCCTGTCCGAACCCAATGCGCTCATTGGCTTTGCAGGCCGTCGTGTCATTGAACAGACTACAAAGAAAAAATTGCCGGAAGATTTCCAGCGTGCAGAATTTCTGCAGGACTGCGGTTTTGTAGATGCCATTGTGCCTCGTACAGAACTGCGGGCAACACTGGAACGTCTTTTGAAACAGCACAGCAGAAGGAGGGATGAGGCATGATGACAGCTTATGAAAGATTACAGGCTGCAAGAGCCCAGGATCGTCCCACTTCCCGTGCCTATATCGAAAATTTGTTCACAGAAAGAACAGAACTTCATGGTGACAGAAAATACGCAGATGACCCTGCTATCATTGGCGGTATCGGTTATCTGGGGGATATTCCTGTCACATTCATCGGCATTGAACGTGGTCGCGATTTGCAGGAAAGAATCCGCTGCAACTTCGGCTGCCCGATGCCCGAAGGCTATCGGAAAGCGCTGCGCCTTATGAAACAGGCGGAGAAATTCCATCGTCCTGTCATTTGTTTCGTGGATACCTCCGGTGCATACTGCGGGGAAGAAGCGGAAGAACGTGGTCAGGGTCAGGCCATTGCTG
Organism: uncultured Clostridia bacterium; assembly: GCA_958420075.1. Taxonomy (GTDB): domain Bacteria; phylum Bacillota; class Clostridia; order Lachnospirales; family Anaerotignaceae; genus Anaerotignum. Next base: position 6,020 of record CATZIM010000025.1, read on the forward strand.
ACAACCTCATGCAGATGATGGGTCTGGAAACACCCATTATTACCATCGTCATTGGGGAAGGCGGCAGCGGCGGCGCACTGGGTCTGTCTGTGGCAAACCGTGTGTATATGCTGGAAAATGCGGTATTTTCCGTTATTTCTCCCGAAGGCTGCGCATCTATCCTGTGGGAAGACGCAAGCAAAGCGGCTGACGCGGCAGAATGCCTGAAGATTACAGCAGAAGATATGAAACGCTTCGGTGTGGCAGAAGATGTCATTGAAGAAAACTTCGATTCCTTCGATGTCATGTGCGAAGACCTGAAAGCGCGTTTGCTTTCTGACGTACAGGAACTGGAACAGTATTCTGGTCGTGTCCTGTCTGAAAAACGCTATGAACGTTTCCGCAAACTGGGCGTTTACAGCGAAAAATAATATTTGTATGTTATGTCCTTGTGGGATTTCCCACAGGGACTTTTTTTTGCAGAAAAGTTGGGACGCAGCGGGACTTTTTTTCCGTTATGCTCCTTTTGTCCGGGGAAGGAGGGAGAATATGGAATTGGAAATTGGGCTGGCGTTGTCGGTGCTGGGCGGCTTGCTAGGCGTTCTTAGTTTTGTCCAGAGCCGGGATAAATCCGTAGAGAAAGACGCCGCATGGAGAGGCGGTGTGGATGCGAAACTGGATATGATCCTTGGTATGCAGAAAGATCTGGAAGGCATCAAAGCGTCTTTGAAAGACCATGAAGGCCGTTTATCCGCCGTAGAAAGCAGCGCAAAATCTGCCCATCACCGTTTGGACGAGTACGCATAGTATGAAAGGGGGGAATACAAATGAAACTGGAATGGAAGAAACGACTGACAAACCCTTGGTTTTGGGTGGGGATGGTTGGCGTTGTGCTGACAGCGACGGGAGCGAATCCCGAAATGTTTACCAGCTGGCAGGTGTTATGTGATGAGGTGAAAGCACTCTTTGCCAATCCTTATCTGCTGGCAACGGCATTTCTGGCAGTGCTGGGGGTACTGACAGACCCGACTACCAAAGGGATTTCTGATGAAAAGAAAAATCAATAGAAAGGAGCAGATGAAATGTTTTGTGTGGCAGTAGATGACGGTCATGGTATGAAAACGGCTGGTAAGCGCACACCATTATTTCCCGACGGCAGTTATATGCCGGAAAATGCCTATAACCGGGCAGTAGCGTCTTATTTAATGGACGCACTGAAAAGATGCGGTTTTCGTGTCGTAGCGGTAGCACCGGGGGATGAGGACACATCTTTGCAGACCCGCGTCAAACGGGCAAATGACGCAAAAGCGGATGCGTATATCAGTATCCATGCCAATGCCTTTGGCAGTGATTGGAATGACGCAAACGGTGTAGAAAGCTGGATTTATGAAAAGGCGGATGCCAAGACCTTGGACTTTGGGGGAAAAGTTCATGAAGCATTGGTAAAAGCCTGCGGTAGAAAAAACAGAGGACTGAAAAAAAGCGCAGATCTCTATGTACTGCGGGCAACAAAAATGCCGGCAGTTCTCATTGAAGGGGGCTTTATGACCAATCGGGAGGAAGCAAAGCTGCTCCTTTCGGAAGACTATCGGAAGCAATGTGCGGAAGGCATTTGCAAAGGCGTATGCAGTTATTTCGGCGTTGCCTATAAAGAGGAAACAGAAGGGGATGAGGAAGTGAAACGGTATCAGAAAATCGAGGATCTGCCCTATGGCAAGGAAATTATCAAAAAGCTGGTGGATGAAGGTGTTCTCAGCGGAGATGAAAATGGAAATCTGAATTTGTCAGAAGATATGATTCGAATCTTTATGATTCTGGATCGTAAAGAAATGCTGTAAATAAAAAACAGCCAGTAGAAAAAGCAACTTCCCCTTAAGAAAACATTGGTTTTCTGTTTTATTGATTTCTTAAGGGGAAGTGCGACTGCTGTCTTCAGAAGAAAACATACCGAATAAAATCTCAGTAAAATAAGAAAGCTGGAATCCTTTGTCTGATGAGGATTTCAGCTTTCTTTGTTTTCTTATGAAGATGCCCCTAATACTGGCTGTTTCTATTTGCGTTTGTTTAAAGCCCATTTGACTTTCTGCATTCTGGACAGATACCGCTGAATTCCAGGGTATGTCCAGTGATGCGGAAGCCTGTTTTTGCTTCCAGATCTTCTTCCAGTTCTTTCAGAGGACAGGAGTCAACGGGAATGACTTTGCGGCAGACGGTGCAGACCAAACGATGATGGTGATCGTGTTTTTCCAGTGAAAAATAGGATTTTCCGTCTTTGCGCAGGCTCTTGCTCAGGACTCCTTTTTCTGTCAATGTATTCAAGGTACGATATACCGTAGAAGCGTTCATGGGCAGAATGGGCGTGGCTTTTTCCAACAGTTCTTCAGCTGTCATGGCGCGGTCTTCTGTCTGGAGAATCGAAAGCAGCAGACAGCGCTTTTTTGTAGATTTCAAATCTGCGTTTTTTAATATGCTCTGTGACATTTCCATACACCAATCCTTTCCTCTGTCCATCATAGTATAGGAAAAAATCTTTGTCAACGCAGAGTTGGAAAACTTTCTGTTACAGCTGGTCAATTTCTTCCATGGCTTTTAAAACAGCGGGCATGTCCTTTTCTTCGGGAACACGCAGACGAACGGAGTTTTGACCGATGTTTTCGAAATCGTTGCCGGAGATGACCAGAATTCTCCGTTTGGCAAATTCTGCCGCCAGATCGATTTCGGGATTCTGATGAGTGACCATACTGATGGAAACGGTATCGCAGGTGTGAGCAATGGAAAGGTTTTTCCAAGGACGGTACATCTGTTTTTTCATTTCTGCCGTTTTGCTCTGGAGGATTTCCAGGAAGGATTCATCCAGAATGGTTTTTGCTGCAACGCTTCTGGCGAATTCTGTCATGCAGTAAGGGTTTGTGATGTTGGCGATATAAGGTGCCAGACATTCGGGAATCAGCAGGTAGCCGGCACGCAGACCTGCCAGGCCGAAGCCTTTGGAGAATGTTCTTGCAACAATGAGATTTTCGTATTTATCCAACAGAGAAACGGCGGAGTTTTTCTTGGGAATATATTCGCCGTAAGCTTCATCGATGATGACAGCAGTACCGTTTTTATTGGCAGCTGCCAGAATGGTTTCGATGTCGGAAAGGGGAATTGCCTGTCCAGTAGGGTTGTTGGGGTTATCGATGTAGATCAGCTTGTGGTCAGGTGTCAGAGCTGCCAGCAGATCTTCTACAGAGAAACGGTAGTTGTTTTCTTTTTTCAGAGGTACACCGGTAACGTTGGTGCCGTACATTCTCACATCTGTCACATATTCAGAGAACTGAGGAGCAATGCCAAGTACAGAATCGCCTCTTTCCAGGAACAGACGATTGAGCAGGTATAATCCGCCTACAGAACCGTCGCAAAGAACGATTCGTTTGTAGTTCAGGGGGCAGTAGTCCTTCCAGTACTGGATGATGCTGTCTTTGACGTCTACGGAATGAGGGTAAGGACGCATCATTTCGAAATCCAGTTCTTTGAATGCTTGTTTTGCAGCAGGGGGCACCATAACGGTGTTGATGCCTTCGCCACAGTCAATGTCGTAAGGTAAGGGACCAGCAGATTCAATGGCGTAGCTGACTTTTGTCTGCTCTGCAATGCTGCGGTTGATTCTCAAATTCATATGTAAAACCTCCTAAATATGGTCAAATATCCGAAATAATCAAACTTTATGAAAAACACGACATCCGGAAGAATGTCGTGTTTTGGAAGCAAAATCAGTCCTTTTTGGGTACTTTGCCGTTCTTGATGACTTTGTAAAGGCCAACTGTCACCAGAGGCAGCAGATAGAACAGGATGAAGCCGTAAGCAAGAGCGGAATAACCCATGCTGATCAGATTGATGATACCGATTTTAGAGAACAGCATTGCTACAATCAGAATTGCTGCTGTGATGATACCACGTTTCTTAGGAGAAAGCGGCTCCTGATTTTTTTCTTCCAGACTATGATCCAGACGTTCCAGCAAAGCATGAATCATGCCGGTAGCTGTTTCGATCAATGTCCAGCCGGCAACAACACCGAATACCAAAACGGGGATATTGCTGTCAGAAACAGATTGGAGCATTACCAACCAGGGAACGGATGCGCCGATGATTGTGTCGTCGGGGTAGTATCCCATAACTGCGAAGTATGTCAGGAACCAGGGGATTGTCATAAGCAGTGCGCCGATGATACCGGAAATGATGGATTCGCTCCGTTTTGTCTGGGCACGCAGTGTGAACAGACCGGCAGGAACTGCAGAAAGGTTATAGGATGCATAAATGATCCCTGTCAGCATTGCCATAGGCAGTGTTGCGTTTTCCACATAGCTGGTGTCCTGTGTTGCCATTACTGTGACAATGTTATCTTTGTTTGCTGTGATAACCATAATGGTAAAAATGATGTATGCCGCATAAAGGGCAATGGTGCCGTATGTTTCAAATTTTGCGATGAAAGCACTGCCGAAGAAGTTCAGAAATGCTACAATCAAAATCAGGATTACAACGCCCACCATATAGTTTAAGCCGATGGTTTGCTGTAAGATTTCCCCGGTGGCAGAAGCCATGATGGAGATGATCAAAAACAGCAGGATAACGTATAAAATATCATAAATTGGCCATGCTTTGCCAATGATTTGTTTCAAGATGGATTTATAATCATAAATACGATAGATGCGCGCCAGTTCAAAAGTCAGAACAGCGATAACTGCAAAGGTAAAAAATGTAAACACACCAGATACCCAGCCATAAGCGCCGAACTTGCCGCCGTATTCAATGATTTCACGCCCTGTAGCGTATCCGCCGCCCATGAGGACAGACTGCAAAACAATGCCGGGAAGCAATATTTTCAGTGCCCCAGAGGTGCGGAATTCTTTGTTGCTTGTTGCCATAATACCACCTCTTTAATGAATAAAAATGAATTGAAAATTAATATGAATGAATCTCATTATACTGAGAAAATATGCAAAGTCAATGCAAATACTGAAAATGCACGATGCTTTATTTGTGTATACGGTATGCATAATAGATGTTTTCATGAACTGCAAATCTATGGTATAATAAAATTCAACATCTTTTTTACAGATAAAATGAAGCAAAAAGACAGAAACCATGAAAATAAAAGACTTTGGGAAATATTTCTCGGGAAATCCTGCTTGTTTGCGGGAAATATTTCTTTTTCGGGAAGGAGCAAAAGATTATGACAAAAAAAGAAAAGGTTACTATTATATTGGATTTGCTGCGGGAGCACTATGGCCCCACAAAATGTTATCTGAATCACGAAAACCCATGGCAGCTTCTCATTGCTACCATTTTGTCTGCGCAATGCACAGACGACCGCGTTAACTTGGTTACAAAAGATCTGTTTCAGAAATATACATCCATTCAGGATTTTGCGGAAGCAAATCAGGCGGAACTGGAACAGGACATCCATTCCATTGGCTTTTATCACAATAAGGCGAAGAATATCATTGCCTGCTGCCAGAAACTGCTGACAGAGTTTGGCGGGGAAGTGCCTTCTGATCTGGATGCACTGACTTCTCTGGCTGGCGTTGGCAGAAAAACAGCCAATGTAGTACGGGGTAACTGGTATGGCATTCCAAGCATCGTGGTGGATACCCATGTGAAACGGGTGTCTAATCTGCTGGGATTGACCAAAAATCAAGACCCTGTGAAAATCGAGTTTGACCTGATGAAGATTGTGCCGAAGGATAAATGGATTGACATTAACACTCAGATGATTGCCCACGGCAGAAAAATCTGCATTGCCCGCAGACCGAAATGCGCGGAATGCTTCCTGTTCCCTTATTGCACAGGCGGTCAGGCATTGCAGAAGAAAAAGTCCTGATGAAAAAAGAATGATCTGGCGCAGGGGAAGGGATTTTTGCAGGAAATAATGTAATACATACTGTTTCTGTATGGATTGTTTTGAAAATGATGCATAATATTTTAAGTGGCAGTGAACAATTCCTAATGTTCTTTTAAGAAATTCTTACCGAAAAGAGAATTTGCAGACAGACAGTTGTTGTTTATGGTATGATGCAGAAAATCGAATTTAATCAAGACCAACCTAAAGGAGGACAGGTAAATGAAAAAGAGAATTTTAGCATTGGCTATGGTACTGGCAATGGCAGTTACAGCAGCGGGCTGTGGTGCGAAGCAGTCTTCTGACGTAGAGGCATTGCTGCAGAAGGCAAACGATACGATGGCACAGGTGACAAGTATGTCTGCACAGCTGGAAGTACAGCTGGATATGGCTTATGAAGAAGAAACCATGGAGTCTGTGGTAAAATCTGATATGGATTTGAAAGTGGACCCCTTCAAAACCAATATGACCATCAGCACAACAATCAATGGCCAAACAATGCAGCCCTATGAAATGTATGCAGTACAGAACGGTGATACAGTGGATGCATATATGCAGGTGGACGGAGAATGGATTCACCAGCCTATGACTAGTGCAGACGTTTCTCAGTACAACGCAGGACAGAATATGGATCTGTATCTGAAGAATATCAGTGCCTTTACAGCAACAGGCACAGAAGAAATCAACGGTACCAAGACAACTGTGATTGAAGGTCTGCTGACAGGCGATGCCATGGAAGAAGCTCTGAAAAACTCTGGTATCGAGTCTACAACTGCTGGTCTGGGCATCTCCGCGGATGATCTGGTTACCCTTATGGACAGTGTAGAAGGCATGCCTGTGAAAATGTGGATCAGCGACGATGGCTATGTGATGCAGTATGAACTGGATATGACAGCCATGATGCAGGGAATTATGGATGTTATGAGTGGCGGAGAAGAAAATCCCGTTACCATTTCCA
>CATZIM010000026.1 GCA_958420075.1 uncultured Clostridia bacterium
AATAAAACAAGTCTTCAAATTTTTTGTCTAATGCAATGCAGAGAATCAAAGCCAGTTTTGCCGTGGGATTAAACTGCCCTGTTTCAATGGAACTAATGGTGTTTCGGGAAACACCTACCATTTCTGCTAACTGGCTTTGAGATAAGTTTTGCTCCGCGCGGGCTTCTTTTAAGCGGTTGCGAAGGATCAGTTCATTTTTTTTTTTTTTTTCTTTTGGCATATCAAAGGATCTCCATTCCGTGGTTTAAGATATTGACAAATGTGATGATAGCAATACAAAGCGCAATCAGCACAAAGAGGATGTCTTTCGCTTTTCTATGGCTGCGGAAATGCTGGAAAGAACGACTGCCAAAGGTAATGGCAAAACAGAATAGAAAAGCGCGATAATCTCCATAGGCTTTCCCTGTGAAATAGGTTTGCAGGAAAAAGACCAAACATGCCAAAGTGCTGTATATCAGAATGAGAATATAGGCGGTTGCCTGTGCTTTCTGCTCTACAAAAGCGGCAAACTCATCCTGCAGAATATTTTCTTTTTGACTGCGTGCAAGGATTTCTTTTTTATCCATAAGAAGACTCCTTTCTATGCAACGAATATCTGTAACAAGGGTCGGGCTGCGAGCATCAGAATCATAACAAGATAGCCGATGATACCGAAAATCAAATAGAATTTTTTCTTCAGATAATATCCCTGTGTGAAAAAGACGGTAATGCGTGCCAAAAGCCAGCAGGTGGCAATGGCAAGGAACAGTTCCTTGTTGAAATCTTTGAGTACAAATCCATTGATTATGAGACTGATAAGATAAATATAATCAAGGAAGCAGAAACCAAAGGCTCTGCTTTTTCGCACAAGGCTTTGTTCTCTCTCGTCACCAGCGGCGTTTTCCGCGCGGCTGCGTGCAAGGATTTCCTTTTTATCCATTTAGATTCCCCCTAAATATTCCATGATGTTTGCGACACAAAGTACGGCGGCAGCCAAAGCCATGATGCCATGATAGGCTTTACGATGGCGGTAAAAGAGAAAGCAATATCTCCCCATGACGCTTGCCCAGAAAATCGCCAGAAATCCATCAGCTGACAGACCTTTTACATAATTGACAGTTGTCAGAATCAGTGTAACAGCCAGCATGAAAATCAGGCTGAAAGATTCGCTTTCTATACGAATTTGCTTTTCCCTTTCATCTCCCAACATATTTTCTACTTGACTGCGTTTCAAAATTTCATTTTTGTCCATAAACAGTGCCCCTCCTTTTTGATAAAATTCCCCCCGAATTTATAAGTATTTTGTTTGCCAAGTTTACTTGGTATTTTGAGCATAGCATTGCCAAGTTTACTTGTCAAGACTTTTTACCAAGTTTTCTTTGCAGTGTGTTTTTTATACAAAATACATCAAATTGTCTATGGTATTTTTCTTGTGAAGCCATTATATTTTTTTTATAGATAAAATAAGGGAAATATGTGCTGCGATTGATGAAAAATGGCGCAGCTGATAGAAACGGGTGGAACCATGAAAAAAGAAAAAGACGAGCGTTCCTTTTGGGAAAAACTGGCGACGCTGATTGTAGATAAGCGAAATTTATTCTTTCTGTTATATGGGGCAGCAATGCTCTTTTCTGTATTTGCCAGCGGGTGGGTATCGGTCAATGACGACCTGACTTCTTATCTGCCGGAAGAAACGGAAACAAGGCGAGGGCTGGATTTGATGGATGAAGAATTCACCACATTTGCCACAGCCCGGGTCATGGTCAACAACATTACATATGACCAAGCGCTGACCCTATCGGAAGAATTGGAAAAAATAGAAGGCGTTTCGGAAGTGGAATTTGATGAAACGGAAGACCATTACCGAGGGGCAGCGGCATTGTTTGATGTGACTTTCGACGGCGAAGTGAATGATGATATTTCCTTGACAGCGCTGAATGAACTGAAAGAGGAGCTTGCGCCCTATGACCTGTATGTTTCCACAGAAGTGGGCAACAACCGTTCTGATTTGCTGGCGGAAGAAATGAAAATGATCATGGTTGTGGCAGCGGTGATCATTGTCAGTGTGCTCCTGCTCACATCCAAGACTTATATGGAAATTCCCGTATTGCTGCTGACATTCATTGCGGCGGCGGTACTGAATATGGGGACAAACTTCCTTTTTGGAGAGATTTCCTTTATTTCCAACTCCGTAACGGTGGTGCTCCAATTGGCGCTAGCTATTGACTATGCCATTATCCTTTGCCATCGCTACAGTGAGGAACGGGTGCATATGGAACCGAGGGAAGCGACCATCACAGCGTTGAGCAAAGCCATTCCAGAAATCTCAGCCAGCAGCTTGACCACCATTTCTGGTTTGGGTGCACTGATGTTCATGCAGTTTGGCATTGGGTTTGATATGGGGCGTGTGCTCATTAAAGCCATCTTCTGCAGCCTGTTGTCTGTATTTACATTGATGCCAGGGCTGCTGATGCTGTTCAGTAAGGGCATTGATAAGACGCATCATAAAAACTTTGTACCAAGTATTGACGGCTTGGGACGTATTGTTATCAAAATGCAGTATATTGTCCCGCCTATTTTCCTGATTCTGTTGATTGTGGCATTCAAGTTTTCTTCTATGTGCCCTTATGCTTATGGGTATACACAGATTACTTCTTTCCAGAAAAGTGAGAACACCATTGCCGATGATAAGATCAAAGAAACCTTTGGGGGACAGAATACATTGGCAATTGTCATTCCAAAAGGAGATTATGACAGTGAGCGGGCATTGCTGGCGGATATCCAGAAGCACCCGGAAGTCAACTCAGCTTTGGGCATTGCCAACGCGGAAGCAGAAGATGATTACATGCTGGCAGACGCTTTGACACCCAGAAAATTTGCGGAAATGATGGACCTGGATGTGGAAGTGGCGAAACTCCTTTATGGTGCTTACGGCATCAAGAATGAGGAATATGGTTATGTCATTGGGAATCTGGATAATTACGAAGTGCCGCTTATTGATATGTTTTTATTTGTTCATGATGAAGCGGACAAAGGATATGTGGAACTGGATGATGAAATGCAGCGAGATCTGGACGATGCATACGAAAAGATTGATGACGCCAGAAAACAGCTGCAAGGGGAAAATTATTCCCGTCTGGTACTGGATTTGAATCTGCCGGAAGAAGGGGAAGAAACTTTCGCATTCCTGGATGTACTTCGGGAGGATGTTGGAAGATATTATGACGATTTTCTGCTGGTAGGCAACAGCACCAGTGACTTTGACCTTTCCAGCTCCTTCAGTCGGGATAATGTGATGATCAGTGTCCTTTCCATTGTATTTGTCATTCTGGTACTGCTCTTTACATTCCAGTCCGTGGGGCTGCCTATTTTGCTGATACTGGTTATTCAGGGGAGTGTATGGATCAACTTCTCCTTCCCTTATTTGATGCACAGCAATTTGTTCTTCCTTAGTTATCTGGTGGTCAGCTCCATACAGATGGGGGCAAACATCGACTATGCCATCGTTATTTCCAACCGGTATATGGAACTGAAAAAACAGATGCCGCCTCAAAAAGCCATCATTCTGGCATTGAATCAGGCATTTCCGACCATCATTACATCCGGTTCCATGCTGGCGGCAGCAGGGCTTTTGATTGGGTTTATGTCCTCTGACCCTACCGTTGCATCCATCGGGATTTGTCTGGGACGTGGTACCATCTTATCTATTTTCCTGGTTATGTTTGTATTGCCGGAAATTTTGCTGCTGGGAGACAAGGTCATCGAACGGACCATGTTTGCCATCAAACCGCCGGAACTCAGCCACGAGATGGAAGGTTCTGTCCGTGTCAATGGTCATATCCGGGGTTATGTTTCCGGTACCATTGATGCGAAGGTACAGGGGGTTATCCATGGGGAGGTCCATGCCATTGTAGATACGGAAGGCAAGAAGGAAAAGCCCAAAGAGGAACCGCCTGAGGAACAAACAGAAGAAACCGAAAGAGAGGAGGGGCAGACCCATGAAAATCAGTAAAAGAATCATATCATTACTCATGGCAGCACTGCTGGTTTTTGGTCTGCCTTTGAGCGCTTTTGCATCCGATGGCAGAGAAATCCGCATCGCAACGGCAGAGGATTGGAAGTCATTTGTGAAAAACTGCAAGCTGGATACCTGGTCCGTAGGCAAGACTGTTGTGCTGGATACAGATCTGGACTTGGGCGGCAATTTTACGCCGGTGCCTGTGTTCAGCGGTACCTTTGACGGCAATGGACACAGCATTCACATGGGTTCTTATACGTCAGCGGCTTCTGACACTGGGGTATTCCGTTATGTCAGCGAAGGCGCAGTGGTGAAAAACCTGACGGTTACAGGCACATGGGAGCCATCCGGCGGGAAAAGCGCCATTGGCGGTATTGTGGGACACAACAACGGCACCATAGAAAATTGTATGTTCAACGGTGTGGTAGATGGCAAAAATAACATTGGCGGTATTGCCGGCATCAATGAAAATACTGGCGTCATCACAGGCTGTACCGTCCGTGGGGAAATCCGCGGGGAACACTACACTGGCGGTGTTGCAGGGCAAAACCTTGGCAGTATTATCCGCTGTACCAACGAAAGCAGTGTCAATACAGATGGTGCAGAAATTGCACCCACCTTAGATGATATTGATGTGAGTCATATCAACAATACGGAAAACCTTTCTGCGTATACAGATACAGGCGGTATTACGGGATTTTCCTCCGGGCTTCTGCAGGGATGTCAGAATACGGGGGAAATCGGTTATCCCCATGTAGGGTATAATGTAGGCGGTATTGCCGGCAGACAGTCCGGCTATCTCCACGACTGTGAAAACCGCGGCGCTGTTTATGGCAGAAAAGACGTAGGCGGCGTTGTTGGTCAGATGGAGCCATATTTGATTTTGAAATTTGGCAAGGACGATCTGGAACGGCTTTCCGATGCTTTTTCCGGTTTGCAGGACATTATGGACGGCATGCTGGATCACACGGAAACTACTATGGATGACGTTTCTTTCCGTCTGGACAATATTTCCGCCATGTCCGATGAAGCCAGAGAAAGCACGGACTATCTGGTACACCGGACAGAAGATTATGTAGATGATACCATTGAAACGGTCAATGACCTGAGTGCAAGAGCGGATCGTTTCTTAGGTGATTTGGAAGATATTCTGGGCACAGGGGAAGATGTGGCTGATGATATCACAGATGCAGTGGATCAGCTTCATAAATCTGTAGAACGTTTGCAGGATGCGGCGCAGGCTGGACAGGATGCTATCGACAGCGCAGACAGCGGTTTGACAAAGCTGGATCGCGCAGTACGGAATTATAAAAACGCTTGGAGCGATGTGAACCAGAGTGTGCAGAATGTCATCGGTTCTGTAGGCAACTGGGAAGCCATGGAAGAAGCACTGGCTGACCTGCAGGGGGATGTTACTTATCTGAAATCTGCCGGAGATGGTGTCATTCGTGCCATCAACAACACGAAAAATGAAATGGGGGACGCCCTGGACAGCGGCAGTGATATGGCTTCTGACCTAAACAGCGCTTTATCCAGATTGGAACGTTCTGTGGAAAAAATGCAGGATATTCAGGATGGATTATCTGATATGGTAACAGATATGCGCTGGGCAATCCGGGATTTCCGGGAAGGCGGTGCGCCCCAATTTGCTGTGCCCGATGCGGAATACAAAGAGCAGGTGGACAATCTGCTGGATCAGACGGGTTCCATTTTTGACGAAGTGGAACAGATGACAGATGAAATGGGGGACAACGGCGACATCCTCATTTCTGACCTGCGGGCAATGAACGACCAGATGCGGAGCATCATGGATATTATGCGGGATATTTATGAAAAACTGCTGGACGATGGCGAAGAAGAAGAGATTTATGAAGATATATCAGAAGAAGTGACTTCTTCCACAGAAGGTGTCACGGAAAACTGCCGCAACTACGGCAAAGTAGAGGGCGACGTGGATACCGGGGGGATCTGCGGAGCCATTGCGGTGGAATACGACTTTGACCCGGAAGATGACCTGACCAGACAGGGGGATACTTCCCTGAATCAGCACTTCCAGACAAAAGCTGTTCTGCGTGGGTCTGTGAACTACGGAACAGTAACAGGGAAAAAAGATTATGTAGGCGGTATTGCCGGTTATATGAAGCTGGGCAGCATTTATAAATGTGAGGCTTATGGCAAAGTGACCAGCAGTGACGGCGACTATATCGGCGGCATTGTCGGCAGCTCTGATTCTGTGGTACGAAACAGTGATGCGAAAGTTTCCCTGAGCGGCGGCAGCTATACCGGCGGTATTGCCGGATATGGTACGGACATTTTTGACTGCCGTGCTATGGTGGAACTGGCGGATGCGGAAGAAGCAGCCGGTGCCATTGCCGGAAAAGCAGAAGGCAATGTAAAAGGCAACTACTTTGTAGACGGTGACTGGGGCGGCGTGGACGACATCAGTTTTGCCGGAGAAGCAGAGCCAATGGCATATGAAGATTTCATTGCCATGGAAGGTCTGCCGGAGCGCTTCCGTTCCTTCTATTTGACTTATATGGCAAACGGCGCTGTGGTGGACGAAGTGGCATACACCTATGGCGAAAAAACAGACAGCAAATCCATTCCAGAAGTACCCAAACAGGAAGGTTCTTCCGGAAATTGGGAAGAGTTGCCGGAAACCGTTACATTTGACAGAGTCATTGAAGCCGTTTACACCCAGCGCAGTTCTTCCATTGCGTCACCCCAGACCAGAGGCGAAGCCATGCTTTCCATTCTGCTGGCAGAAGGCAGTTTTGAAGATGGCGCGGAAATTGCCATGGAACCTGTGACAGCGGAAGAAGTGGGTATTGCTGACAGCAGTAAATTCGTAGAAGGCTGGAAGGTAACATTGCCAGAAGACGGCAGCATCACCCATCTGATGCGGTACTGTGTACCGGAAGGCGGCGGACTGCTGAAGCTGTATCTGGTGAAAGATGGCGGCGCTGTGCCTTTGGATACCCAGAAAGATGGACAGTATCTGTGCTTTAACGCAGATGGTACCCAGTTCACCTTCTATGTAGAACGGACACCTGTGTGGTATGTGGTGGCACCTATTGCAGGATGTGTGGTTCTTGTGCTTGGGGCTGTCATTTTCTGGAAAAGAGAGCGGATTAAGAATTTTGTAAAAGACAAACGCAAAAAAGAAGAGTAAAATAAAGTTGTAAGGAACGCAATGCAGCAAAGGACTTCTCTGTTTTGCGGCAACACAGACAGAAAGAAAAAGCTGTATGGACGGCAGAAAATGCTGGTTCCATACAGCTTTTTTTGCACAAAAGGGTTTTGGAATGCAAAGGAGGAATGGGAATGAAAGGAAAGGTCATTTTTTTGGCGGCAGCAATGGGAACCCTCTGGTCGACAACGGCTTTTGGTGCCCAGTTTCCCGATGTGCCCACAGACCATTGGGCCTATAACGAAGTGGTAAAAGCCAGTGAAATCGGCTTTATCAGCGGTATGGATGACGGTACCTTTGGTCTGGGACAAACGGTGACAAGAGGGCAGTTTGTGTCCATGATGTGTCGAATGTTTGGCTGGGAGATGGTAGATGCCCAGAGCGGTTCTTTTGCAGATAATCAGGATGTGAACCAATGGTATTTCAAGAGCATCGAAACAGCGGCACAGCATGGTGCTTTGGATAATAGCGCCCAGAATTTCCGTCCCAATGACAATATTACCAGAGAGGAAATGGCTGTGATGCTGGTAAAAGGATTGGGCTATGATAATCTGGTGGAAACAGCGGCAGCGGCGGCTTCTCCTTTCACAGACGTGACAAGCAATAAAGGATATATCAATCTGGCTTATGATTTTGGCATTGTCAGCGGCAAGGGCAACGGGCAGTTTGTGCCTAATGGTACAGCCACCAGAGAAGAAGCGGCGGCAATGATGCTGCGGTGTTACAACAAAATGAACAGTGATACGGACTTTGTTCATGGATTTTATGCTTTCTCTTCCTATGGACAGAAAGATCTGGCAAAGGAAATGGACGCTGTTTCTTTTGGCTGGAGCAAGATGGAATATCGTGACGACGGAAGTATTGTGGTCAATACCCTTTATGAGAACAACAATGAATGGGCAGTGCCGGAAGGCTATGAGCAGATTGTGGAAGAATTGCAGAATAGCGGTGTTCAGACAAATCTGAATGTTTTCCTGTCGGATACCACAGCGGCACAGACTATTTTGAACAATGCGGAAAACCGTACAGCGGCAGTGAACGCCATCATGGAAGAAGTGACAGTGACTTATAAGAAACTGGGCAGAAATCCTTATGAAGGGGTTACCATCGACTTTGAAGGACTCCGCGGAGATACATTGAAACAGAATTTTGTGGCCTTCCTGAAAGAACTGGATACGGCATTGACAGCAGAAGGAAAGAGCTTGTATGTGGCAGTCCATCCTGCAACGAAGGACGGCAGTTATTACGATGGATATGATTACAAAGCCATTGGCGAGATTGCGGACAAGGTCATTATGATGGCTTATGACTATGAGGCAAAGAGCATTTCCGCTGATGTGCAGCAAAGCGGCTTTACCACAACGCCTGTTTCTCCTTTCGATCAGGTCTATTATGGACTCCACGCTATTACGGATGAGAGTACAGGTGTGACAGACAGCAGCAAGGTTGTGCTGGGATTGAGTCCATCTTCCAACGTGGAATGGGATTTGCAAAATGGCGTCATCGTCAACAGTCAGGGCATCGACAATGATTATGATACATTGCAGTCTTATCTGCAGGGCGGCGCAACATCCGAATATTCTGAAAAATATCGGAATCCTTATATGACAGTACAGGATGGAGATACCACAAAGGTTATCTGGTATGAGGACAGCCGCAGTATTCAAGATAAAATCGATCTGGCAAAAATGATGGGTGTCAATGGCGTATCTTTCTGGAGATTGGGATTGATTCCCGATGAAAATACAACGGCTTACAGCAATATTTGGAGTACAGTAGAATAAAATATGGATATTTCCCCCGAATGTTTGGGGCTGTTTCATAAGAAAACGAAGAAAGCTGGAATTCTTGCAAAGGATTCCAGCTTTCTTTTTTATGAGGATTTCTTGGAAATGTTTCCTTCTGAAATTTCACCTTAAGAAATCAATGGAAAACAATGTTCTCTTAAGGAGAGCCTGCTGTTTCGGGGAATTTTCTGTATGAAAATGAAAACAAAACGTTGACAAATTGGTCTATAGATTATAGACTAAAGAAAAGATAGTCTAAAACTTATAGACCGAAAGGGGGGATACCATGGGATATCAATTGACGGAAGCGGAAGAAAGACTGGCGCAAATTTTATGGAAGAACGTTCCCATGACCTCGGCGGAACTGGTGAAAATCTGCGGCGAGGAAATGGACTGGAAGAAGTCTACCACCTATACCATGCTGAAAAAGCTGGAACAAAAAGGGGTATTTGTTAATGAAAAAGGCATGATTCGGGCGGTATATACCAAAGAGGAATGGCAGGCGCAGGAAAGCAGGCAGTTTGTCAAAGACAGCTTCGGCGGTTCCCTGCCAAAGTTTCTTACAGCCTTTGCAAAGGGGAAAGGGCTGACGGCAAAAGAAGTGGAGGAGATGAAAAAGCTCATTGAGACATACGAGGAGGGCTGAGTATGGATGGACTGTTTCTGGGAATTTTGAATTTATCGCTTTACGGCAGTTTTGCCATTGCAGCAGTATTGATTTTGCGGTTTTTGCTGAAAAAAAGCCCCAAATCCATTTCCTATGGCTTGTGGCTGGTGGTATTTTTGGCGCTGATTTTGCCTGTGCGAATCAAAACTTCTTATAGCCCTATGCCTGTAGGGGTAGAGAGTTTTCAGCAGGAGAAGCTCTATCAGGCGGTGCCCCAGGCAGAAAGCGGAATTTCCGTTGTGGATGACTTAATAGCGGAGCGGACACCCGTAAGGAAGCTGGGAGAAGAAGTTTTTCCCATGGAACGAATGGTGGAAGGAGCTTCTGTTGTATGGTTTGCGGGAACAGTGATTTTGCTGGGATACGGCATGATTTCTTCTTGGAAACTGCGGAAGAAACTGAAAAATGGGGAGAAGCTGGAACCGAATGTATATCAGGTGGAAGGACTGCCAACGGCGTTTGTGATGGGACTGCCGCCTTGTATTTATGTTCCGGCGGATTTGACAGAGGAAGAACGGGAATATGTGCTCTGTCATGAGAGAATCCATATCAAACGGCATGATATGTGCATCAAGCAAGGGGCTTTTATCATTCTTTGCCTACATTGGTTCAATCCGCTGGTGTGGCTGGCGTTCCGGTGCATGGAAGCGGATATGGAAAGCTCCTGTGATGAAAAGGTGCTGGAAAAAATGGGGACGGACATCAAAAAAGGATATTCCCTTTCTCTGGTGCGGCTGTCGGCGGAGGAAAGATGGTTCGGTACCCCTTTGGCTTTTGGGGAAAAGCCCATCAAAACAAGAGTGAAGCATATCCTCCAATACAAAAAGCCTGTTTCTGTTGTGGCGGGGCTGGCGGTTGTGGCGGCGGTGGCGGTTGGATGCGCCATCTGGAGTGCGCCGGAAAAAGTGAATGACAGCAATGACATTGCCAGAATGGAAGAAGAAAAGATTGCGTCTGCGGTGGAAAGTCAGGGCAGTCATATTATTGACAGAGAAGTGCTGAGTTCTGAAGGGCATTACCGCGTGGAAGGATTGCTGGGGGAAGGTATCGCTGTGGAAGTCTGGTCAGGAGAATGTCAATTCCAATTAGACAGCGACAAGCCTTTACAGCTTCCGGAAGGCGTTACACAGGAAGGAGAGTATCTGTATCTGGAATCTGAAAAATATGCCTTTGGGGCAATGAGTCTGCCGGAACCGGATGAAAGCGGCGTTGCGGAATTTTCCTATACAGAGGAACAGGCAGCTTTATTTGGTGTATGTTTCGGCAGTATTTATCCCTATGAACTGACCATGCCACAAGAGGAAATGGGGACGATGGTGCGGGCACTTTTAGAGGAAAAAGGATATCTCACGCCGGAAACCTATCCGGGAAATCATATCATTGTGGATGTATCCCTCCATCAGCAGAAAGGATATAGTGATCAGCGGCTGCTTCTGTCCCAGCCTGTGAAACAGGGGGATGGCGGTATCTGGTGTGTGGAACGGTGGAGTGATGAGATGGGAAATCTCTATTACAATTATGTCAGCGGCGCGGAAGAAGATGCTTATTATGCGGAGCAGCAGGCACAGTGTGACGAAGGACACAAGGTAGGGCTTTTAAATCCCGAAGATGTTGCCATGACATTTCTGCGGGATGAAATGGGTCTTTGGTCTGTGATCACAGACGATATTGTGGTGAGAGAAGGCACTTTGGAGGATTTTTACGGAGATATGTCCTCCAAACGGTTTGGGTATATTACGAAGCTGGATGAAAAAGAGGGAATCCTTCATTTGAACGAAGCCCAGTGGTATACAGAGGAAAACAGGGAACGTCTGGCGCAGGTTCATTTAGACCCCAATATGGAAATGCCAAATGGATATTATATCCGCACATGGGAAAACAATACTGCCATGGATTTGGGGAAACGACCGGAAATTCTGGTGGTGGAATTCACGGAAAATGGCGTGGAGCAGAAAGAGCTGAAAAGCTGGAAAGAACTGCAGAAACATCTGGAAGAAGAAGGGGGATATCTGCCGTTCTGGATCACTTCGGAAAATGGTGTTGTGACAAAAGTGGAAGAACAGTATGTTCCGTAATAGAAAAAGGCACAGAATCTCAAATGGGTTCTGTGCCTTTTTTATTTGCAAAGATGCTGTCCATACGGGGCAGGTCGTAGTCTAAGAGCCAGTTATGGCAGTCCTCATAAAAAGGAGAAAGAAGGGCTTTGTCTGCTGCCACTAAGTCCATACCTCTGTCATCATAGAGATGGAGGAGGAAAGGCGTCTGGGTATTGAAAAAGAAAACGGCGGAGGAAAGTTCCAGAAATCCGGCGAAATCTGTTTTCAGGATACCGTCCAAGAGAGCAGAAGTTTTGGGTGGGGTTTCTTCCATATTCCAGAAAAAGAAAATACGGGTGAAGGGTTCACCGTCACGGTCTACGGTTTCCTGTTCATAGACCTCCGCAGGTTCTGGCAGGCGAGCAAGTTTGCAGAAACGGTCCAGAAGTTCGTTGATGTCAGAATCCATATCTGGTGTACGGTAGAGTACCCAAAGGAGGGTATCGAAGGCAGGTGCTTTTTCATAAAGAAAAGAGGTGCGCCAATATGCCATACGAAAATAACGGGGATCATTGACGGGAATGTCCTCGGGGCCGATTTCGAAGCGGAGGGACAGAGGACTTTCGTAGAATATAGGTAATTGCAGGCGTTCATTGCCCAGTGCCTGCAATGTGGACAGGGTTCGTTCTAATAACATGGGAGACTCCTTTTGTGATATTTTGCAATAGTATAGCAGAAAATGGGAAAGAAAAAAAGAGAATGGAAACGAGATAACTTGGAACAGAAGAAAATATGCCAAATAAAATTTCGTAAAAAGAAGAAAGCTGGAATCTTTTTATAAAGATTCCAGCTTTCTTTGTTTTCTGATGAAGAAATATGTGTTTATGCCTTTTCTGTTCGGGTGGTACGCAGGAACATGGCAATGGCTGTGCCGCAGATGATGGCATAGCCCACCCAACTGAGCCAGTCAGGAATTTGTCCGAATACGATGAAGCCCAGAAGCGCCGAGAAGGGAATCTGGAAATAGTCGA